>NZ_CAKLCM010000001.1:300000-497506 GCF_921292975.1 Vibrio hippocampi | reverse complement strand
TCTTCACCTGACGTGCTAAAAGCTTAAGGGCTAATCCAATTTCGCTCGCCGCTACTTTCGGAATCTCGGTTGATTTCTTTTCCTCGGGGTACTTAGATGTTTCAGTTCCCCCGGTTCGCCTCATTAACCTATGTATTCAGTTAATGATACTAGCTTATGCTAGTGGGTTTCCCCATTCAGACATCCCAGACTCACAGGTTGTTACTACCTAATCTGGGCTTATCGCAAGTTACTACGTCTTTCATCGCCTCTGACTGCCAAGGCATCCACCGTGTACGCTTAGTCACTTAACCATACAACCCCAAAGAGTTTCTAAAGAAATCTTGGCGCTGTCGTTAAACAACCAAAGTCGCTATCTCATTATTTGAATGAGCGAGATAGCTTTGATTTTGCCGGACTCAAATAACTCTTTATTTCCGCTTTTTATAAAAAAGCAGAAGCAAAAAGTGAACAAACACAACCGAAGTTATGTTGTTTCCAAGAACACTTGAATGTGTGTTGGTACCTAATCATTCTTTATTGAAAAGAATCACTAGGATTTGAGAACTTTTATTTGAATAACAACGCTTATCTAAAAGATAAGGGGATTGTTGTTATTCGTCAGCTTTCCAAATTGTTAAAGAGCAATGTTTCACCTTCTCTATAAAGAAGGAAACCATTTCTAAATATTCTCAAGCAAATGCCGAAAGAAAACACTTAAAGATGGTGGAGCTAACCGGGATCGAACCGGTGACCTCTTGCCTGCCAGGCAAGCGCTCTCCCAGCTGAGCTATAGCCCCATCTGGTAGTAGCATAATCCTTTCTACTTGCTCTAAAAACCATATCAATCTGTGTGAACACTCATCGCAATAATCTTATCGTTAAGGAGGTGATCCAGCGCCAGGTTCCCCTAGCGCTACCTTGTTACGACTTCACCCCAGTCATGAACCACAAAGTGGTGAGCGTCCTCCCGAAGGTTAAACTACCCACTTCTTTTGCAGCCCACTCCCATGGTGTGACGGGCGGTGTGTACAAGGCCCGGGAACGTATTCACCGTAGCATTCTGATCTACGATTACTAGCGATTCCGACTTCATGGAGTCGAGTTGCAGACTCCAATCCGGACTACGACGCACTTTTTGGGATTCGCTCACCATCGCTGGTTGGCCGCCCTCTGTATGCGCCATTGTAGCACGTGTGTAGCCCTACTCGTAAGGGCCATGATGACTTGACGTCGTCCCCACCTTCCTCCGGTTTATCACCGGCAGTCTCCCTGGAGTTCCCGACATTACTCGCTGGCAAACAAGGATAAGGGTTGCGCTCGTTGCGGGACTTAACCCAACATTTCACAACACGAGCTGACGACAGCCATGCAGCACCTGTCTCAGAGCTCCCGAAGGCACACCAGAATCTCTTCCGGCTTCTCTGGATGTCAAGAGTAGGTAAGGTTCTTCGCGTTGCATCGAATTAAACCACATGCTCCACCGCTTGTGCGGGCCCCCGTCAATTCATTTGAGTTTTAATCTTGCGACCGTACTCCCCAGGCGGTCTACTTAACGCGTTAGCTCCGAAAGCCACTCCTCAAGGGAACAACCTCCAAGTAGACATCGTTTACGGCGTGGACTACCAGGGTATCTAATCCTGTTTGCTCCCCACGCTTTCGCATCTGAGTGTCAGTATCTGTCCAGGGGGCCGCCTTCGCCACCGGTATTCCTTCAGATCTCTACGCATTTCACCGCTACACCTGAAATTCTACCCCCCTCTACAGTACTCTAGTCCGCCAGTTTCAAATGCAGTTCCGAGGTTGAGCCCCGGGCTTTCACATCTGACTTAACGAACCACCTGCATGCGCTTTACGCCCAGTAATTCCGATTAACGCTCGCACCCTCCGTATTACCGCGGCTGCTGGCACGGAGTTAGCCGGTGCTTCTTCTGTCGCTAACGTCAAAGATATACGCTATTAACGTATACCCCTTCCTCACGACTGAAAGTGCTTTACAACCCGAAGGCCTTCTTCACACACGCGGCATGGCTGCATCAGGCTTGCGCCCATTGTGCAATATTCCCCACTGCTGCCTCCCGTAGGAGTCTGGACCGTGTCTCAGTTCCAGTGTGGCTGATCATCCTCTCAGACCAGCTAGGGATCGTCGCCTTGGTGAGCCATTACCTCACCAACTAGCTAATCCCACCTGGGCTAATCTTGACGCGAGAGGTCCGAAGATCCCCCTCTTTGGCCCGAAGGCATTATGCGGTATTAGCCATCGTTTCCAATGGTTATCCCCCACATCAAGGCATATTCCCAGGCATTACTCACCCGTCCGCCGCTCGACGCCGCTATCGTTCCCCGAAGGTTCAGATAACTCGTTTCCGCTCGACTTGCATGTGTTAGGCCTGCCGCCAGCGTTCAATCTGAGCCATGATCAAACTCTTCAATTTAAGATTTTGATTCCCTATAAATAGGGGAGACTCAACGAATACTGACTTCAAAACTGTCCTTACTCGAAAGTAAGAAGTCATTTTAAAGCTATTGTTGTTCCAACAGAACAACAATGAATTGACTGTGCCAAGTCTTTCGACTTGTTTGGTCACTCAGTTCATTGAAATCTAAATGGATACCGAAGTATCTCTTTTTGATTATCATCAACGAGTGCCCACACAGATTGATAGGTTTATATTGTTAAAGAGCGTTTTACTTTGTGAGCTTTCTCTCAAAGTGGACGGCCATTTTAGCGAGATAATCTTCAGTGTCAACCACTTTCTTGTTTATTTTTTTCTTTTTTGAATCAAACAAACTTTTATCTTTTCCGACGGCTCGTCGTTCTGACTATTGGCTTGAAGCCTTATTGGCTCTGCCGTGTCAGTGAGGTCGCATTATAGGGAGCTTTAGTTTATTGGCAAGCGCTTTTTTAAGAAAAATGCAAAAATAACGTCTATTTGTCGAATTTTGAATCAAACCGCCAAATCTTCAAGTTTTATCCTAAGCATGACTACAAGTTATCCACAGAGTTATTAAAAAAGGGAGCAAATGCTCCCTTTTAAATTCAAGATTTCGTTATCTATATACCTGAACCATCTTGCTCAGCATCATCTTCATGCAGACCACACTCGCGTTTCAATCCATTAAAACGGGTTTCCTCTTCTTTTAGGCCCGCTTCCCACTTCTTAGTGGAGTGTGTATCCCCTACAGATAGATAGCCTTGATCTCTTAGTGGATGATAACTTAAGTTATGTTCCACTAGATATTCATGTACCTGCTTGCTACTCCAATCGATGATTGGCAAGAATTTAAAGCGTCCATTTTGGATCGCTAACACGGGTAGATGTGATCGACTCTCTGACTGTTCACGTCGCAAGCCTGAAAACCAAGTCTGTACATTGAGGGTTTCAAGCGCTTTTTTCATCGGTTCAACCTTGTTGATCTGATTATAACGCTTCAGCCCCTCTAATCCTTGCTCCCATAACTTACCATAGCGAGCTTCTTGCCAGGCAGTACTGATCTCCGCCCTATATATATGTAGGTTTAAATTTAAGGTCTCGGTCAAGTGGTCTATAAAGCTGTAGGTTTCAGAAAATAGATGACCAGTATCCGTTAATACCACCGGAATATCCGGTTTAACACTATTAACCAGATGCAACATCACTGCCGCTTGTATTCCGAAACTTGAACTGAGGATATGCTCACCAGGCAAATACTCTAAAGCCCAACAGATTCTCTCTACTGCAGTGAGTCGTTCCAATTCACTATTCAGCTCGGCCAACTTAATGATCTGTTCAGTCTTGGTCAGCGAAAGTAAATCGTCGAGTTTAAAGTTGTCCTGGGTTTTAAGCATACAGATCCCTCTTTGATACTTTCACTTCCGCTATAATGCCCGCGCGAATAACAAAATCGCCGAACGCTTCTTTATCTTGGCGTTGTTCAATCCATTGCCCAACCAGTTGGTCAATATGTTCTAGGATCTCTTTATCTGTGATGTTCTCTTTATACATCTTAGGAATACGAGTTCCTTGCGGATTGCCACCTAGGTGTAGATTGTATCGACCTGGTGCTTTACCCACTAAACCAATTTCTGCCAACATCGCTCTACCACAACCATTTGGACAGCCTGTGACACGCAAGACGATACTCTCACCTTTAGGTACCGAGTGTTTATCAAACACATTCTCAACTTGAGTGACAAAGTCCGGTAAGAAACGTTCCGCTTCCGCCATCGCTAATGGACAGGTAGGAAACGCAACACACGCCATTGAGTTCTTTCTTTGCTCCGATGTCTCATCACTCATCAAACCATGCTGACGAGCAATCGCTTCAATTTTGTTTTTATTCGACTTAGCCACTCCCGCAACAATCAAGTTCTGGTTTGCTGTCATGCGAAAATCCCCTTTGTGGATTTTTGCAATCTCCGCCATACCTGTCTTAAGTGGTTTGCCTGGATAATCGAGTAAACGACCATTCTCGATAAACAGAGCTAAGTGATGTTTACCATCAATGCCTTCAACCCAACCAATACGATCCCCACGACCTGTAAACTCGTAGTCACGACTGACCGCAAACTGGGTTTCAGCTCGACGCTCGACCTCTGCCTTAAAGACATCAATACCGACACGGTCTAATGTGTATTTCGTTTTGGCATTTTTACGATTTGAACGATTACCCCAATCGCGCTGGGTGGTGACAACCGCCTCGGCAACAGCCAGAGTTTTCTCGACAGGAATGAAGCCGAAATCATCGGCTCTCCTAGCATAAGTAGAAGTGTCCCCATGCGTCATAGCAAGACCACCCCCGACGAGTACATTGAACCCCACCAGTTTGCCGTTTTCGGCTATGGCAACAAAGTTAAGATCATTAGCATGCACATCCACATCATTCTGCGGTGGAATCACGACCGTTGTTTTAAATTTACGAGGAAGATAAGTTTTACCCAGAATCGGTTCATCTTCTTCTGTGGTCTCGACTTTCTCACCATCTAACCAGATCTCTGCATACGCTTTTGTCTTTGGAAGAAGGTGTTCGCTGATTTTCTTCGCCCATTCATAAGCTTCTTGATGCAGCTCTGATTCAACTGGGTTGGTGGTGCAGAGTACGTTTCGGTTGACATCACCAGCGGTGGCAATCGAGTCAATACCGATTTGGTTAAGAGTCTGGTGCATCAGTTTGATGTTTGGCTTTAACACACCATGAAACTGAAACGTTTGACGAGTCGTCAGACGGATACTGCCATACAGCGAATGCTCTGTTGCAAACTTATCGATAGCTAACCACTGCTTTGGTGTAATGACACCACCGGGCATTCTCGCACGCAACATAACGTTGTGCAGTGGTTCCAATTTTTGCTTCGCTCGCTCGTTACGAATGTCACGGTCATCTTGCTGATACATACCGTGGAAACGGATCAGCTGAAAATTATCGGCAGTAAAGCCTCCTGTAATGGGATCTTGGAGATCTTGCTCAATAGTGCCTCGCAGCAAATTACTCTGCTTTTTAAGACGTTCGTTATCAGATAGAGGTCCTAATACTTCGCCTAATACTTCTTGCTTACTCATTAGTACACATCCTTTTGATAACGTTTTGCTTTACGTAGTTGGTTTACATATTCCTCTGCTTGATCTAAGTCTTTACCACCATGCTGTTTTACAATCTCGATCAATGCAGCGTGTACATCTTTGGCCATATGGTTGGCATCACCACATACATAGACGTGAGCCCCCTCTTCTAACCATTGCCAAACTTGTTGTCCTTGTGCAAGTAAGCGGTGCTGAACATAGACTTTCTCATGTTGGTCACGGCTAAATGCCACATCAAGGCGAGATAAAACACCTGACTTAAGATATTTCTGCCATTCAACTTGATACAAGAAGTCTTGAGTGAAGGTCCTATCACCAAAGAACAACCAGTTTTTACCTTGCGCATCACTATTTTCGCGCTCTTGAACAAAGCTCCTAAACGGTGCAATGCCCGTTCCTGGTCCTACCATGATGATCGGAGTATTGTCATCTTCTGGCAGTTTAAAGTGATTGTTACTCTCTACGTAAACCTTAACTTCCCCGCCTTCTTCAAGACCGTGAGATAAGAATTTCGATGCGCCGCCAAAGCGAGATTCATCACCTGCTTGGTATTCCACTAAACCCACGGTGAGGTGAACTTCTTCTCCAACCTCTTCTTGGCTTGATGCAATAGAGTAGAGACGTGGCGTTAAACGACGCAGCAAAGAAAGTAATGCTTCAGGATCAAGCTTGGCTTTTTTCTCTTTGAACACATCCAGTACTTGTGTATTGGCTGCGTAATTTCTTAGTTTCTCTTTATCTTCAACCAGCTTGAGCAGCTTTTTGCTGTCTGCGAGTTCAGCGTACTTGGTCACAAGTTGTGGGTTCGATGCAGTAATCTCATAGTAACCAATTAATGCAGAGCGAATTGAAAGACTCTGCTCATCCACATTGACGCTTTCGACGCCAGAAAGACCGACTTGATGTAAGATTTTATCGACTAACTCCGCGCTGTTTTCATACCACACCCCAAGCGCATCACCTGGTTGATACGTTAGACCCGAACCTTCCAAATCAATCTCGATATGACGTACATCTTTACCTGAATCACGACCTGTGATTTTTTGACTGGTCAGCAATGTTGCTGTATAGGGCGATTGCTTGGTATAGCTAATAGATGCGGCAGCGGTCGATACAGGTAGAGTGACCACATCGGCTTGATGAGAAGCGATATCGGATTGAACGACTTCCAAGGCACTTTTTTTCCACTGAGCAGCCGCTTCATCGTAGTCGACGTCGCAGTCAATACGCTCAATAAATGCCGTCGCCCCGAGTTTGCCCAGATAAGCATCAAAGTCCTTACCTGTTTGGCAAAAGAATTCGTAGCTAGAGTCACCTAAACCGATAACACCATATTTAAGGTTCGGTAACTTAGGTGCTTTCTTTGATTGCAAAAATTCATGCAGCTCTATTGCATTGTCAGGGGCTTCACCTTCACCATTAGTCGACGCAACAATAATTACGTGCGTCTCTTTCGCGAGGTTTTTACCTTTATAATCACTCGCATCAAAAAGCTGCGCTTCAATACCCAAAGCTTTTGCTTCTTGCTCTAGTGATTCTGCAACTCCTTTTGCATTACCAGTTTGAGAAGCGAAAATAATGGTTAGCTTCCCAGCAGGCTGAGTGGCAGCAGAACTGACTGCTGTCGCGACTGGAGATAATTGTGCAGGAGCCTGTGCTTGACTGATTCCCCAGAAATAACCGCTTAACCAAGCCATTTGACTTGATGATAATTCTGCAGAAACTTGCTGAAGTTGTGATAACTGCTGCTCATTAATCGGCGCAGTCAAACCCAATGGGTCTTGAGGTTTTATATTTCCATTTGATGACATAGTCACGACATTCCTAATCATTGCGTGACGATAGATTAACCAACGAATTTAATAACAAGAAAGAATAGATATGTATGTTTTATAACTTTTTGGAAGAAGAGGGGAATTACTTGGCTTCGATACGGACCTCACTAAAGCCGACAGCCAAAGCAGATTTCGATGCGGTATCGAGATCCGTGTATTGGCACTCTGCGCCATGGGTGTCGGTTAGCATCAAAAATCCACCTTGGCAGTGACGAAACTCGACGATCCATCCACCCTCTGCAGAAGAGGGTTCGATGATCGCCTCAATGAGTTGATTCTGATAATAGAGTTGCTTCAATTCCGTTATAGTCATGTTTTGCTCCAGCATCCATTGTCCATGTGAGAACTCTACCGGTTCCTGTCACTGATTATCTTAACTATAGCAATTGAAACTTATTTATGATGACTTTCTCACTACGGTTTCATTAATTGGACTGAGCCACAAAGCGCTTATATATCCATATCGCAATAAGAAACGCCAACACATAAGGTAGCAGTTGCAGCATAACGCCTATCATACCGAGCATCACCATCACTAAAAACGATCCCGCTATCGCTAAGGTCACCGTCAAAGCAGTCACACCCGTCATCACCAAGATAGCCAGAAACACCAGAACAAATACCAATTCAAACATACATTCACCTTATAAGGCTGATACAACTGTATTTACTATTGCACAACTCATTCCAACTTCATCAAACGCAATGTAATCATAAACTTAGATAAAATAAAAAACGCCGAAGTATCGTAAGATACTTCGGCGTTGGTAAATTTCACCATTTATAGGCTAAATCATACATCCAACTCTTGGGGGATTTTGTTTAATGCAGTTTGCAAAACTTCGATACCTGCACCTTTTTTATGAGCGTTTTCACTGATGTATCTTCTCCACTGTCTTGCACCTGGCATCGCTTGGAAAAGACCAATCATATGACGAGAAATATGACCAAGATAAGAACCTTTAGATAATTGCTCCTCGATATATGGGTACATCTCTTCAACAACTTGCTTACGCTTTTTTACCGGTGTCGATAGACCGAAGATTCGCTGGTCAACCTCAGCTAAGATATATGGGTTCTGGTAAGCTTCACGACCAATCATCACACCATCAAGAAATTTAAGGTGTTCAAGAGCCTCATCTAAAGTTTTAATGCCACCGTTAACGGCAATATCAAGATGTGGGAAGTCCTGCTTAATCTGATAAGCCCTTGGATAATCCAGTGGTGGAATTTCACGATTTTCTTTTGGGCTTAAACCACTAAGCCAAGCTTTTCTTGCATGAATCGTAAAATGCTCACAAGCGGCTTTTTCAGAGACTGTCGATACAAACGAGGTAAGAAACTCGTAGCTATCTTGATCGTCAATTCCTATTCGTGTTTTTACCGTAACGGGAATATCAACCACTTCTTTCATCGCAGCAACACATTCAGCCACTAAGTCCGGCTCTGCCATTAGACAGGCACCAAAACGACCATTTTGCACACGATCTGACGGGCAGCCTACATTTAGGTTGATTTCATCATAGCCACGCTCTGCACCCAGTTTAGCGCAAGTCGCAAGATCGGTGGGGTTTGAGCCACCCAGTTGCAAGGCAACAGGATGCTCCTCTTGGTTATAAGCCAGAAAGTCACCTTTGCCATGAATAATCGCACCTGTCGTTATCATCTCGGTATAAAGCAAAGTCTGAGAGGATAATAAGCGATGAAAGTAGCGACAATGTCTATCCGTCCAATCGAGCATGGGTGCTACTGAAAGGCGACTTGCATTGAATTGGCTTGTGGTGTCTGGCTTGGTCATTGGTTTACCTATTAATTTCATCTTTTCATTTCGCTAGATATTGCGAAATCACTACGCTGAACAATGGCATAACTCACGATGATAAATGTCCGCAATCGATATAGATGCGCATATCACCATGAATAAAAAGCAGGCGATCATACACACAGAACCCTCAAGATTCAAAGCAATGTTCTACTTTGAATATATCAGCATGATTTTTATAGGAATTCTTAACAACTAAACTTTGCAAACATAAATCAATGGATTGGTCACTTAATATGATAATACGCTCAAAATTCAATAAATTTCGTCAGGAAACAAACCTCTAAATAGCGACGGCAAAAGATAAATAGGTTAACATGTGCCGAGTGCAATTATGTAGGTAGTCACTTGAAACAATCACTCATTCAACAAATAGAAGCTATATGTTCCGACCGAGGCGTGCGTCTTACTCCTCAACGGAGACTGGTATTTGAACTGATTAGTAAAAATAAAAAAGCGTCGAGTGCTTACGAGTTACTAGAGCAACTCAAAGCTGTCGAACCACAAGCGAAGCCTCCTACCGTATACCGAGCGCTAGACTTCCTGTTGGAACAAGGCTTCATTCATCGTGTGGAATCTACCAATAGTTTTGTTTCTTGTTGCTCATTTGGCGAGCAGAAGCACTTTTCGCATTTACTGATTTGTGACAAATGTGGCAATGTCGTTGAACTGCAAGATGATAATCTGATAGCCTTACTCGATAAAAATATAGATAAACACCAATTTCAGTTTTCCAATCATGTTATAGAATCACATGGTACATGTAAAAACTGTTCATCATTGGAAAAATAAACAACAATAGAAAAAGTTATGCGTGCTGAATTTGTAAACCCGTTTCTCGCCTCTCTAATGAATGTATTAAAGACCATGGCGTCGATGGAGCTAAAACCACTGAAACCAAGAATCAAAAAGGATGAAGTGGCAAGAGGCGATGTCTCTGGACTGATCGGGATGGTCGCAAGCCAATCTCGCGGCTCCATGTCTATCACTTTTGAAGAAGGTCTTGCATTAGAAATTATGCAAAATATGTTAGGTGAAAGACCTAATGGCCTAAATGAAGAAGTCACTGATATGGTTGGTGAAATCACTAATATGGTCACTGGTGGCGCCAAGCGTATCTTGGCCGAAAGTGGTTTTGATTTTGATATGGCAACGCCTGTCGTTGTCTCAGGTAAAGGTCACACGATTCGCCATAAATGTGAGGGAGCGATTATTTTAATGCCGTTCACCTCTGAATGGGGCAATGCTTTTATCGAGATTTGCTTCGAATAATTTCTTGCGAAAGATATAAAAAATCCCCATTGGGGATTTTTTATATCTTAAGACTAATCATAACTCTCACGAGCAAGTTGCGGTAACTCACCCTTTAGCCCCAATGCGCGGTCAATAATGTCTTGCTTCATCGGTGGTAGTTTATCAACTAGGCTCATACCTAAACCTCTAAACAGCTTTTTGGCAGGATGACTGCCATCAAACAGATCTTTAAACCCTTGCATGACGGCGATCATTTGCGCGGCTTCTGCTTTTCGCCAACGTTCGTAATACCTAAGGTTACGTTTGCGACCAATATCCTTGCCTGCACTCCACAATTTCAATAACTCTTCGGCAAGACTTGCCGCATCCAACAAACCAAGATTAACGCCCTGCCCCGCTAGTGGATGTATGGTATGTGCCGCATCGCCAACTAATGCCACCCTTTCCGTGACAAAATCTCGGGCATATCTCATTTTTAATGGAAACAGGCGACGTTCAGTCACCACCTCACACAGACCCAAACGACAATCAAACTCTGCTGCGAGCACTTTATTGAACTCAGCGTCTGGCATTGAGACTAAATTTTCCGCTCGCAATGGATCCGTTGACCAAACGATAGAGCAGAGGTTGTGTTCATCTAATGGCAAAAACGCCAATGGACCATGAGGGGTAAATATTTGCCTTGCGACCTTATCATGTGGCTGAGTAACTTTGATATTCGCCACTAACGCGCTGTGGCCATAATCCCAGTGAGTCAATGGAGTGTTTTGTTGCTTTCTCACCCATGAATTTGCGCCATCCGCCCCGACAACAAGCTTAGTCGTCAAAACATTGCCATCATCAAGGGTCATCCACACTTCACTTTCACCAACCGCCATCGTTTGACAGCGGTTGGGCATAAAGAGCGTGACATTACTCTGTTTCTTGACCACCTCAAGTAGCGATCGTTGTATCACTTGGTTTTCTACAATATGCCCTAAGTTCTGCTGTAACATCTGCTCAGCTTGAAACTCAATTTTAGCAAAGCTGTCTTGTTCCCAAATCTCCATACCGGTGTAATCGCTACAACGATACTTTTCAATCTCTTGCCATACCCCAAGCTTGCGCAGCATGACTTCGCTTGCACGACTTAAAGCGGACACTCGACTATCGGCAACCGGAGACAACGTTTCTGAGGGCGTAATACCTTCAATAATCGCAATACGAAAATCGCTTTCTTCTAATGCCCTAGCTAAAGCCAGACCAACCATACCGCCACCGACGATGGTCAAATCAAAGTTATGCATCATATTTTTTTACCTATCCACATTGCCTAATGCGCGTTGAAAAAGTGGACGTTTAAGTTGCGGGAGATTATCCATGATCCCGAGACCAATATTACGGCTAACCAATAACGGAAAAAAGGGATTAGAAAATAAATGCACCAATCCTGAAGTCATCGCTATCGTTTGCTGTCGGTCTTGAGCACGACGTTGCTGATACTGAATGAGCGGGGTATAGCCACCAACATCTTGAAGATTTTCGACTATGGTATCGACTAACGAAGCAACATCCCGGATACCAAGATTGAATCCCTGCCCAGCAATAGGGTGTAACGTTTGAGCTGCATTACCGACTGCGGCAAAACGGTGGGAAATAATCTGTTCTCGATAACGAAGAGTTAACGGGTAAATTGAACGCTCACCACTCTTTTCAATACGCCCTAAACGCCAGCCAAAAGCTGCTTGTAGTTCTGAACAAAATGCTTGTTCTGGCAATTGAGAAAGACGCTTTGCTTCATGTTCTGGCATACACCAAACCAACGAACTGCGCTTATTGCTCATAGGCAATAACGCTATCGGTCCATAGCGGGTGAATCGCTCGAAAGCTTGTCCTTGGTGGGGCTGAGATGTTTGCACATTGGCAATCAAACCAAACTGAGAAAATGACTCGATCTTCTGCTCTAAGCCAATGGCTTGGCAACTGTTTGAGTCTGCCCCATCAGCCGCCACCAGCAGTTTAGCGCTTAACTGTATTATCTCGCCTTCTTGACCATCCTTAAGTGATATCAGCACTGAATCACTGGTTTGATCAAGGTTCTCTAGCTGATAAGGACAATAGAGCGTTATATTGTCATTTTGCCGCAGTGCTTGATTGAAGCGTTTACCCACTTCAGCTAATTCAACCACATACCCCATTGCAGGAAGATGGTAATCTGACGCGGTAAACTCTGTCATGCCCGCATGACCCTGGTCTGAAACATGAATGTGCTTAATGGCGGTGCCATGATCAGCAATCAGTGACCATAGGTGCCACTGCTTTAACAGATTCACGGTTCCTAACGATAAGGCTATAGAGCGAGCATCAAAGCCGGGGTGTGCATGATCATTGATTTGATAAGACTCAACAACCGCAATCTTTAGCTGCTGTTGGCTCGCTTGATCTAATGCCAAAGCCAATGTCGCGCCAGACATAGCGCCACCGACGATCACCACATCATACGGTTCCATCAGTACTCACCTCCCTATGGTAAACGTGCATTAGACTTAATGAATCACCGGCTTTTCTTGCTTATCTGACGGTTTGGCACCAAATTCAGCGTGCAGTGTGAGTACGCAAACTTTAACATGATCGATAACCTGTTCTAATAACTGGGCTTGCTCTTCAAGATCATCATCTTCATCAATCCCCAGACGAGCAATCTCCTCAAGATCTTGCAATGCTTCTTTGCTGTCAACGGAGGCTTTCTTCAAATCGGCACCAATCAAACCGATGCCTGAGATAAAGTGATTCACCCATTCGCTTAAGCCATCTGCCAATTCAAATACCGTTGCATCAACTTGCTCATCAGGGATAAATAGAGAAAGCTCAAAACCGGTGGTATCCGTCAATTCTTCCGATGACTTATTTAACAGTTGTTGAGCGCGCTGCAACGTACTTTGCGGCCAGCCCATTCCATCGTTGGTGTAATCAAACAGTAGTGGCTGCCAACTATTATCCTTGAGCCCTAAACCACCACTAAGCATACCGACCAGTAAGCCATGAAGCTCTGCAGGCGATACCGCCAAACCGGCTTGTTGTAATTCTGTGGCCACACTAATGTAATTTGGTAAAGATGTTTCGCTCATATCTGCTCTCATCGGATTTCGTTGCAATGTAAATGACACTTCCTTAAGAATCAGCAAACTGTTCCAATACTTAAGTGAGTCACTTCGGATAATAGACTTTATACTGTTATGCTACCACTTCCGTTCCATTGCGAAAACGTACATGACGACCTTAGTGGATAGCTTTTGTACGAATTGCCCATTTCCTGTGTGATTGACCACGCATTTACCTGTCAAGGTTCGGAAAAGCTTGAATCTTAAAGAGGCTTTTTCTATAGTTTCTCCCTCAAGATTACCACCTATGGTGATATGCTTAGTGAAACTTAGAGCAATTCGCTTTAAGTAAATTCTAGGCACAGACAAACGAGTTGCTTTCATTATGGATAATCAAGCTGTTGAAGTAGAAATTCTGGGTAAATTAACTCAGGTAAACTGTCCTGCTGGTCAGGAAGAGACCCTTATCAAAGCAGCAAAAGATCTTGATGAACGATTGCAACAGATGGCGCAAAAGACTAAAGTAACCAACGAGGTTAAGCTTTTAACGATTGCTGCGTTAAACATGTCTTACGAACTCAACAGTCGGGATGCGGCATCATCCGAAACCATGACTGAAATGGATGAGCGAATGGAAAAGCTCACCGCTTCTCTAGAAGAAGTATTAAGCAAAGTTAAGCAAGGACAGCAAGCCTAAATTTACCCTGGAGTGTGCGTCAGTGGATTTAAGTCCCTGAGCCGATAAGCAATCCTTAAGGGTTAGTACTTGGTAGCTATTGAGCAAGCTCGGCTTGAACTGAGAAGCCTACGGTTATCATTGCTGATCCGCCTTGAACCAGCTGGTTCAAGGGCCACAATCCTCAACGGCACTCTGGGGTACTCCTCTATGACACAGCGACAATCTCTCCGTCAGCTTATTCGTCAACAAAGACAATCTCTCTCTTACGATGAACAACAGCAGGCAGCACAGGATTTAGTTGTGCAATTGGCTAACCTTGATGGCATTGCAAAAGCGAAGCGCGTTGCTCTTTATCTCGCGGCTGATGGTGAGCTGGATGTCACACCAGCGATAAACTGGTTTTGGGATAACGGCATCGAAACATATCTGCCTGTGATCCATCCCTTCTCAAAAGGACATTTGTTGTTTCTCCGTTATCACTCGGAGACACCACTGGTGCACAATCGCTACCAAATACGAGAACCCAAACTAGATAAGACCCAAATATGCCCGGTCGCAGAACTTGATATCATCTTTACTCCCCTTGTTGCGTTTGACCGAACTGGGCAACGACTCGGCATGGGCGGGGGTTATTACGACCGCACATTGCAGCCTTGGCGTCATAACAACAAAGGACCGAGTGCAATTGGGTTGGCTCACCATTGTCAGTTAGTGGAACAATTACCAACCGAAGCTTGGGATGTTCCTCTTGCCACCATCGTTACTCCCCAAAGAATTTGGTGTTGGTAAACTTTTCTTTATCTAGTGTCTATTAACGATCTCTCGCAAGGCAATCGATTACTTTTCAATAAAACATTATCAATTTTTGATATATAATCCCGCGGTATTGGTACTCAAGAGCTAAAATCACAACTCTTTGGGTAACATTTTAACTCTAGCTCTAGGACTCAAGCATGACTCAAGATGAGATGAAAAAAGCTGCTGGCTGGGCAGCATTAAAATATGTAGAGAAAGACAGTATTGTCGGTGTTGGCACAGGTTCTACCGTTAACCACTTTATTGATGCTCTAGGCAGCATCAAAGACGATATTAAAGGTGCGGTATCTAGCTCAGTAGCATCGACTGAAAAGCTGAAGGCCCTAGGCATTGAAGTATTCGATTGCAACGATGTGGCTTACCTAGATGTCTATGTTGATGGTGCCGATGAAATCAATGCGGCGCGTCATATGATCAAAGGGGGCGGTGCAGCACTGACTCGCGAAAAGATCGTAGCCGCTATTGCCAACAAGTTTGTATGCATTGTTGATGGTAGCAAAGCGGTGACAACTTTGGGCGAATTCCCACTGCCGGTTGAAGTTATTCCAATGGCACGCTCATACGTTGCACGTGAACTGGTGAAGTTGGGTGGTGATCCGGTTTACCGTGAAGGCGTGACAACGGACAATGGCAACGTGATCCTTGACGTATACGGTCTTAAGATTACCGATCCTAAAGGCTTGGAAGACAAAATCAATGCCCTTGCCGGTGTTGTAACTGTGGGGCTTTTTGCTCACCGTGGGGCGGATGTTGTCATCACGGGTACTCCAGAAGGCGCCAAAGTCGAAGAGTAAGTATTACGTTATTTGTTTACAAACGGCGCCTAGAGCGCCGTTTTTGTTTCTGAATATAATAAATTTATGTCTTATACCGTAATTTTCTTACCCAAACTGAGAGTTTTTTGTTACTTTATTGCTCACAAGACGCACAAGGAAAATGTTATGTGATCCTAGCTGGGATACCCTCTTCTATCATCCCGCTGTGATATGTGCGCCCACTTTTCCTCTATTTTCCATTTTAAGGATGAATTAAATGGCCAAAGTTTCACTCGAAAAAGACAAGATCAAAATTCTTCTTCTTGAAGGCTTGCACCCATCTTCGGTTGAAGTGTTGGAGGCGGCTGGATACACCAACATCACTTATCACAAGGGTTCATTACCTGAAGAAGAATTAATTGAAGCGGTTAAAGATGTCCATTTTATCGGTATTCGTTCCCGATCTAACCTTACGGAAGAGGTGATCAACGCCGCCGAAAAATTAGTTGCGATTGGTTGTTTCTGCATTGGTACTAACCAAGTTGATCTTGCCGCTGCTGCCAAACGAGGCGTGCCCGTATTTAACGCTCCGTTCTCCAACACCCGTAGTGTGGCAGAACTCGTGCTTGGTCAAATTTTATTACTGCTACGTGGTATCCCAGAGAAAAATGCACTCGCACACCGTGGTATCTGGAAGAAGAGCGCAGATAACTCCTATGAAGCTCGTGGTAAACGTCTAGGTATTATTGGCTACGGTCACATCGGTACTCAATTGAGTATTATTGCAGAAAACCTCGGTATGAAAGTTTACTTCTACGATATCGAGAACAAACTTTCATTGGGTAATGCGACTCAAGTTGCGACGATGACTGAACTGCTTAACAAGTGTGACGTGATTTCTCTGCATGTGCCAGAGACAGCAGGGACTAAAAACATGATGGGCGCGGAAGAGTTCGCTCGCATGAAGCCCGGCTCGATCTTCATTAATGCGGCTCGTGGTACGGTGGTAGATATTCCGGCACTCGCAGCTGCGTTAGAAAGTGGTCACATTGGTGGCGCAGCCGTTGACGTATTCCCGGAAGAGCCAAAAACTAACGCAGACCCATTTGAGTCGCCGTTAATGAAGTTTGATAACGTGATCCTCACTCCTCACGTTGGTGGCTCAACTCAAGAAGCTCAAGAGAATATCGGCGTAGAAGTCGCGGGTAAACTGGCGAAATACTCAGACAACGGCTCAACACTGTCTAGTGTTAACTTCCCTGAAGTCTCCTTACCTCAGCACACTGAATGTTCGCGTCTGCTACACATTCACCAAAACCGCCCTGGTATCCTGACGCAAATCAACACTATCTTTGCTCAAGACGGTATCAACATTGCGGCTCAGTATCTGCAAACCTCTGCTGACATTGGTTATGTTGTTATTGATGTAGAAACGGCTCGTTCTGCAGAAGCGCTTGCTAAGCTTAAAGAGATTGAAGGCACACTGCGTGCTCGCATTCTTCACTAAGTATAGATTCAGCTAAAAAAAGACCTCTGGTTCAATCGAACCAGAGGTCTTTTTTATGTCGAGTACCGAATGGGGATATCGACGACGTAACCGAAGAAAACTATGGCTGCTCTATCTGATAAATCACTTCAACACGATCATGAATCTTGATAAGCGAATCCTGATAACTCGCGGATTCAACGTTACTGTCCATCGCCATACTTCGCATTAATACCGGCTGATTGGACGGTTGGCGATAGACAATTCGCCACACTTGCCCCAAATCATAACCAAAACCTTGTGCCAATGACGCCGCTTTAGTCTGCGCATCTTTAATCGCGGCTAAGCGCGCTGCTTGCTGGTACTGACCTTGATCCCGAACTTTAAGCTGAATGTTATCCACTTGATTGATGCCAGAAGCCAGCGCAAGATCCAAATAAAGGTTGAGTCTGTCTAACTGCTCTACTTTCACCGTCATAGTGCGTGATGCTTGGTAACCAACCAACTCCTGCTTACCGCGTTCCGGGTATTGGTACTCGGGAGAAATATAGAGATTGGAACTGGTAAACGACTCTTTTTTAACCCCTTTCGCAGTCAAACCGGCAATAAAATTATCAACGATCGCATCCACTCTTTTTTTTGCCTTTTCAGCATCTAACTCCGTCTTGACGATACGGACCGTAAATTCTGCCATATCGGGAGTCACTTCAATTTCGCCGTACCCCGATGTTGATAGGTGGGGAAAACTAGGCTCGGCTGCCAAGGTATTCAATGAGCATACTGATAACAACAAAGCACTTAACGTCATGACTGGTTTCATCATTAAACCGTTCCTCTGGGTTGGTTAAATTCCGCTTTATCACCGGCGGATTTCTTTAATTTATAAGACGTTACAAATCTACTTATAGCCAAATTTAGACAACATAACAGAATGACGGTTCTCAATAATTAATATGCTGACACAACTTTGACGTATTAAGCTTGTGGTAAATATTGCCGAGCATAGCCAGTAATTGCCTCTGACACCTCAGATAACACGCCACTTTCGAGCTGCCAGTGATGCCAGTACATATGATGAGACAGCACGATCTTTGGCGTGATCTCGACCAGTTCACCACGCTCCAATTCATCTTGGATCTGAAGTTTCGGGATCAGACAATACGCGACACCTGACAACGCCAGTTTGACAAACGCTTCCGAACTGCGCACGGTGTGCTTGAGGATAGTGCCTGGCACAATATTAAAATGCTGGTTAACAAACTCTTGGTGCATCTTATCGTATTGGTCAAAGGCGACCGCTGGCGCTTTCATCAAGCTTTCACGATTAACGCCTTGAGAAAAGTAGCGCTTGATAAAGCTCGGACTCGCAACGCAGTGATAATCTATTCGACCTAAATAATCGGCGATACAACCCGATATTGATTGAGATTCACTACTGATCGCACCAATCACCTCACCATTTCTTAGCTTTTCAATCGTTCTGGCTTCATCATCAACAATAAGATCCAACTCGATGCGCTTCGCCTCAAGTAAGTTTGAAAGGCTAGGCAATAACCAAGTAGCTAAACTATCCGCATTGGTTGCCAATGACACAGAGTAAGGTTTATCCGCTAACTCTGCTGCCAACTCAGGAACCAGTTCTTGCTCTAACAGACGTACTCGGCGATATAAGCCCAACAGCTTCTTACCGACTGCAGTGGGTCTTGGGGGCTGCTCTCTAATCAATACCGGCTGTGAGAGCCATTTTTCAAGCTGCTTAACTCTCTGAGATACCGCCGACTGAGAAATATAGAGATGTTCTGCGGCTTTTTCAAAACTGCGCTGCTCAACAATCGCATCCAATGCCTCAATCCATTTGTAGTCCAATCCACGCATGTGACTTCCTGTTTAATAAAATTAGAGTTACTTATGAAATATTAAAATCATTAATTTCACTAATCATAATATAGTCGCTATTCTCGCGCTCTATTTTATACGCGGATAAGGATTGGAACGTGAATTTTTGGGTGCTTCTTCAAGGTTTTGGCTTAGGTGCAACGATGATTATTCCTATCGGTGCGCAAAATGCCTATGTACTCAATCAAGGCATTAAACGTCACCACCACCTGACAACAGCAACGATTTGCAGTGTGCTAGATATGCTGTTTATCTCTCTAGGCATATTTGGCGGTGGCGCTATTTTGTCTCAGAATGAATTGCTGCTCACTCTAGTGACCTTAGGTGGTATTGCATTCTTGACGGTATATGGCTTATTGTCACTAAAAAGTGCTTTTAAAACGCCAGCAACCTCAGAGTCAAAGAGTGAAGTGTTGGCAAGAGGTCGACGGACTGTCGTGCTTGGTGCATTAGCGGTAACGGTACTCAATCCACATTTATACCTAGATACTGTGGTTATCTTAGGTTCAATTGGGGGGCAGTTTGAAGGTAACGATAGAGTTTCATTCGCCATCGGCACCGTACTCGCATCATTTGTCTGGTTTTACTCGCTATCATTAGGCGCGGCGAAACTCGGACCAACACTGTCTAAACCGAAAGTGAAAAAAGGTATCGACATTGGTATTGCTACCATGATGTTTGCCATTGCCATCGCGCTCGCCCATCAACTTATGAGTAAGTAATCACAACCAAATTCAACTCAGTAACGGTAATATGAATAACATCGACACTCTCTACCAATACAACAAAACCTTGCTTTCGGAACTCTCCGTCAGTTACCAAAAATGGCAACATGAGCCTATTGTTGATTTCGCTACCGATGTAAAAGTTGCCGAACGACTAGGTTGGAGTGGAACTCATAGCAAAAGCTTATTTCTCAAAGTTAAAGGGGGTGGTTACGCCCTCTATCTCACTGATAAAGATAGTCGATTAGATAAAGCAAAGGTGAAGCTGGCACTAGCTAAGCGAACGTCGATTTGCAGCAATGATGAGATGACAGAGCAAATTGGCTGCATTCCCGGTGCGGTATGCCCCATTGGTTTGGATAAGCACATTACCCTATTAGTTGAAGCACACTTATTTCAGTGCGCTGAGATTCTTTATACTCCTGGCAAGCCTGATTACACATTTGCAATTTCAGGGGCGGATTTAAAACGTACTCTTGAGGCACTTCCCAATCCGCTGTTTGTGATATAAAAACAGGGATATAAAAAAGTTGGCATAAAAAAGGTGAAGCACATGCTTCACCTTTTGCTTTTCTACTCATTCCATTAGGATTCAGCTTTGTTTAGATGCACATCCATTTGTGGGAATGGGATTTCGATACCCTCTGCATCCAATGCCTCTTTAACCGCTTGTAGCGAATCAAAATAGACCGCCCAATAGTCTTCTGTACGCACCCAAGGACGAACAACAAAGTTAACTGAAGAATCCGCGAGTGCTACCACACCAATAGTGATGGCAGGATCTTTCAAAATACGCTCATCCGCTTCCAGCGCTTTTTGAATCACTTCTTTAGTCTTCTTAAGGTCTGCTCCATAAGAAACACCGATCACATGGTCAATTCGACGTGTCGCATGACGAGAATAGTTAGTAATTGGAGAGCCAATGACAGACGAGTTAGGCACAACCACCATTTTATTGTCGACTGTAGTTAAAATAGTTTGGAAGATCTGAATTGCATCTACCGAACCAGCTACGCCGCCAATCTCAACATAGTCTCCAGATTTAAACGGACGGAAACCAACAATAAGAACACCTGCCGCAAAGTTAGATAGTGAACCTTGCAGAGCTAAACCAATCGCTAAACCCGCTGCACCAATAACAGCAACAACGGACGCCGTCTGTACACCAACTCGGCTTAACGCGGCAATAAGAACAATCACAAACAAGGTGTAGCGCACAATACCGTGGATAAATTCCACTACGGCTTTATCCATACCTTTCTTGCGCAGTACCTTAGCGACACTACCCGCAATCACTTTGACGAAAATGTTACCAATAAAAAGTATTAGCAGTGCTGAGATGATATTGACACCATACTGCACCAAAAGATCAGAGTTATTCGATACCCACTTTTCCACACTGGAAAGACTATCAACGATCGACGTTTCAAGACCCACTGACTCACCAGCCATACTGTTTCCCTCTCAAAAAATTAACCAATTTGAATATTATGTACACCAAGTAGCCCAAGGATACAGGTAACTTAAGTGTAGAGTTCTGCCTAACACTGAAGGTTAGATATGCCTAAATAAAGTTAGGGTAATATTAAGACTTTAATTTTTAACGAATATTACCTAACAAAAGGTTACGCAATAGTTGTGATTTGCGCTAGTTTTTTTGTCGTAATTAATATTAATTTCTTTACCCACAAAAAAAGCCGCTCCCCAAGAGCGGCTTACTATGCATTAGCATATGACTAAATCGTCATAAATTACAATACGTCTACTGCGTTTAGGTCAGCAAATGCTTTCTCTAGACGAGCGACCATTGAAGCTTGACCAGCACGTAGCCATACACGTGGATCGTAGTACTTCTTGTTCGGCGCATCTTCGCCAGTTGGGTTACCGATTTGACCTTGTAGGTAATCGCGGTTGTCAGCTTCGTACGCGCGAACACCGTCCCAAGTTGCCCACTGAGTATCTGTATCGATGTTCATTTTGATAACACCGTAGCCGATAGACTCTTGGATTTCTGCTTCAGTAGAACCAGAACCGCCGTGGAATACGAAGTTTAGCGCATTTGGTGCAATACCGAACTTCTCTGCACAGTATGCTTGAGAATCACGCAGGATAGTTGGAGTTAGAACAACGTTACCTGGCTTGTAAACACCGTGTACGTTACCGAAAGATGCTGCGATAGTGAAACGTGGGCTAATAGCGCTTAGTTTCTCGTATGCGTATGCAACGTCTTCTGGTGAAGTGTAAAGCTCAGATGCGTCCATATCAGAGTTATCAACGCCGTCTTCTTCACCACCAGTACAACCAAGTTCGATCTCGATTGTCATGTTCATTTTAGCCATGCGCTCTAGGTACTTAGCACATGTTTCGATGTTCTCTTCTAGAGACTCTTCAGAAAGGTCTAGCATGTGAGAAGAGAATAGAGGCTTACCAGTTTGAGCGAAGAACTCTTCACCTGCGTCTAGTAGACCGTCGATCCATGGTAGAAGTTTCTTAGCAGCGTGGTCAGTGTGTAGGATTACTGGCACACCGTAAGCTTCAGCAACAGCGTGAACGTATTTAGCACCGGCTACAGCACCAAGAACTTGAGCACCTTGACCTTCAAGTTTAACGCCTTTACCAACGAAGAAAGCTGCGCCGCCGTTAGAGAACTGAACAACAACTGGAGATTTAACTTTAGCTGCTGCTTCTAGTACTGCGTTTACTGAGTCAGTACCAACAACGTTTACTGCAGGAAGAGCAAATTTGTTTTCTTTCGCAACTTCAAATACTTTCTGAACGTCATCACCAGAGATAACACCAGGTTTTACAAAATCGAAGATCTTAGACATGGAATAAGTCCTATTTTCTGTCGTTAAAAATTAAAAAGGCAACCGCTATATACCGTAAATTGTGTTTCTAAATAGAAACGATGGGCTAACACGGCATCATTGCCAAACTGCCTATTGCAGTACAAACAAAAGCGGGCAATGCCCGCTTCAAAGAAAAGGATGATTAAGCCTTAGCACGCTCTTCAAGCATAGCTACCGCTGGAAGTACTTTACCTTCAACAAACTCAAGGAATGCACCGCCGCCAGTAGAGATGTAAGACACATCAGCTTTAATACCAAACTTATCGATTGCTGCTAGTGTGTCACCACCACCTGCAACAGAGAAGCCTTCAGATTCAGCGATCGCTTTTGAAATGCCCTCAGTACCCGCTTCGAAGTTCTTGAATTCGAATACACCTACAGGACCGTTCCATAGAATAGTTTTAGCATCTTTTAGGATTTTCGCCAATTCTGCCGTTGAGTCAGGACCAAGGTCGAAAATCATGTCGTCGTCTTGAACTTCAGATACGTGTTTGATTTCCGCTTCTGCGTTCTCATCGAATGCTTTTGCACAAGCAACGTCTGTTGCGACTGGAATTGCACACTCATCCATAAGTTTCTTAGCAGTACCTACAAGGTCTGCTTCATATAGAGATTTACCTACGTTGTGACCCGCAGCTGCAATAAAGGTGTTAGCAATACCGCCACCAACCACAAGTTGGTCAGCAATTTTAGATAGAGACTCAAGAACCGTCAGTTTAGTCGATACTTTAGAACCACCTACGATAGCAACCATTGGACGAGCAGGCTTGTCCATTGCTTTACCTAGTGCGTCTAGTTCGTTAGCCAGTAGTGGACCTGCGCAAGCAACAGCTGCGTGCATACCAACACCGTGAGTAGAAGCTTGAGCACGGTGAGCCGTACCAAATGCGTCCATGACGAATACGTCACATAGTGCTGCGTACTTCTTAGAAAGGGCTTCTTCGTTCTTTTTCTCACCTTCGTTGAAACGAACGTTTTCAAGAACAACCAACTCACCAGCGTTTAATTCAAGACCGTCTAGGTAATCTTTTGCTAGCTTAACTTCACACTCTAGTGCATCGTTTAGATAGTTCACTACAGGTTGTAGAGAGAACTCTTCCGCGTACTCGCCTTCAGTTGGACGACCTAGATGAGACGTTACCATCACTTTAGCGCCCGCTGCTAGGCAGTGCTTGATAGTTGGTAGAGACGCAAGGATACGAGCGTCAGAAGTTACTTTACCGTCTTTTACAGGTACGTTTAGATCAGCACGGATGAATACGCGTTTACCTGCTAGTTCCAGGTCAGTCATCTTGATTACAGACATTTTTAGTCCTCTCAACTAAATTAACAATGTTTTTGAAAACTCGGCATCTTGCCAAGTCTAAGAATTCATAAACTACTTACTATTTTGAGCGATTATGGATTAATTTCAACCCTCAAAATTAATCTTTGCCTAACGACATCTCAATTTTTGCTTAAAAAGCATGCATGGCGAGAGCCGTATCCAACATTCGGTTGGCAAATCCCCATTCGTTATCGCACCAAACCAGCATTTTAACCAGCTTGCCATCACTCACTCGGGTTTGAGTACCATCGACGATCGCACTGTGTGGATCATGGTTAAAGTCCGTGGAAACAAGCGGCGCTTCAGTATAGTCAACAATGCCGCATAATGTACACCGAGATGCGTCAACAATGGTTTGATTTACGTCATTAACTTTTACTTTGGTTTTAATGGTGACGCTTAAATCCATAGCGGTGACATTAATGGTCGGCACTCTAACAGAGATCGCTTCAAACTTATTGGAAAACTTAGGAAAAATCCGTTCAATCCCTTTGTGCAACTTAGTATCAACGGGAATGATCGATTGGCTCGCGGCACGGGTTCTTCGTAGGTCATTGTGGTACGCATCGATGACTTGCTGATCGTTCATGGCTGAATGAATCGTGGTAATGGTGCCTGACTCAATACCGAAAGCGTCATCTAAGGTTTGAATAATCGGCACAATACAGTTGGTGGTGCAAGAGCCATTGGAGACGATTTTATGATCCGCTTGTAGTGTCTGATGATTAACGCCGTAAATGATAGTGTTATCTAAATCATGACCACCTGGATGAGAAAACAGTACCTTGTTAGCGCCCGCCTCAATATGCTGCAAGCCATCATCGCGACTGCCAAATACACCGGTACAATCAAGAACGATATCCACATCCAGATCGCGCCAAGGAAGTAGAGCAATATCCGATAAGTGTAGGATTCGCATTGCATCACTGCGACCATCTTGATGCTGAATATACAGGTGCTCTTGATCGTGGCTGACCTTGTAGGCAAAACGCCCGTGGCTAGTATCGTATTGCAATAAGTGCGACATCGCCTCTGGTTGAGCTAGCTCATTGATAGCAACCACTTGGATTTGCTCGTTCTTACCACTTTCATAAATCGCTCGAACCACACTTCGCCCGATACGGCCAAAACCATTAATGGCAACCTTCAACATCTCTTGTCATTCCGTTTTATCTATCCTGCTTCGCATACTAGCGGATCATTAAGGGCAGGCTCAAGGTGGAAACAAAAAAAGCCGAGATGCTTTTCACATCTCGGCTTTCACTGATTTCAGTGTCGTTGTTTCGCTTAAGCGAGTAACTCTTTCGCTGTCGCAACCACATTTTCAGTGGTGAAGCCAAACATCTTGAACAATTCACCCGCTGGAGCAGATTCACCGAACGTCGTCATGCCGATGATCTTACCGCCAAAGCCAACGTACTTGTACCAGTAATCCGCAATACCTGCTTCCACAGCAATACGCTTAGTCACGGCTGCTGGAAGTACCGCTTCACGGTAAGCATCATCTTGAGCATCAAACACGTTGGTTGATGGCATCGAAACCACGCGAACTTTGTGACCTGCAGCCGTCAGTTCTTGGTAAGCATTCACTGTCAGCTCAACTTCAGAACCTGTCGCAATCAAGATAAGCTCTGGCGCACCGTCACAGTCTTTCAGGATGTAACCACCCTTGGCAACGTTCGCTAGCTGCTCTGCGTCACGATCTTGCTGAGCAAGGTTTTGACGAGAGAAAATCAACGATGTTGGACCATCTTTACGCTCGATAGCATGTTTCCACGCAATCGCAGACTCAACTTGGTCACATGGACGCCATGTGCTCATGTTTGGCGTTACGCGCAGAGAAGCGATCTGCTCAACGGGTTGGTGCGTTGGACCATCTTCACCCAGACCGATAGAGTCGTGAGTGTAAACTTGGATGTTCTGAACTTTCATCAGAGCAGCCATACGCATTGCGTTACGTGCATATTCCATGAACATAAGGAAAGTCGCACCGTAAGGAACAAAGCCACCGTGTAGCGCAATACCGTTAATAATGGCTGTCATACCAAATTCACGCACACCGTAGTGAATGTAGTTGCCAGATGCATCATCTGCCGTCAATGACTTAGAGCCAGACCACATTGTTAGGTTAGATGGCGCAAGGTCAGCAGAGCCGCCCATAAACTCAGGAAGCATCTTACCAAAAGCTTCTAGTGCATTTTGTGATGCTTTACGTGAAGCAATGTTGGCAGGGTTTGCTTGCAGATCTTCAATGATCTTGCTGGTTTCCGCTTCCCACTGTGCTGGTAGCTCGCCATTGACGCGACGCTTAAACTCAGCAGCCAGCTCTGGGTAAGCCGCTTCATAAGCAGCAAGCTTCTCGTTCCATGCCGCTTCTTTTGTTTGACCAGCTTCTTTGGCATCCCACTCAGCATAGATATCTGCTGGGATTTCGAAAGGACCGTGTTCCCAACCAAGGAATTCACGCGCCGCTTTGATCTCGTCGTGGCCGAGTGGTGCACCGTGACAGTCGTGAGAACCCGCTTTGTTTGGAGAACCAAAACCGATAATCGTTTTAGTACAGATAAGTGTTGGCTTACCTGTTTCTGCTTTAGCAGCTTGGATCGCAGCTTCAATCGCTTGAGGATCGTGACCATCAACCGCAGGAATCACATGCCAGCCGTAAGACTCAAAACGCTTAGGTGTATCGTCAGTAAACCAGCCTTCTACTTCACCATCGATTGAGATGCCGTTGTCATCCCAGAACGCGATCAGCTTACCAAGACCAAGCGTACCAGCAAGTGAACACGCCTCGTGAGAGATACCTTCCATCAAACAACCATCACCCATAAAGACATAAGTGAAGTGGTCAACGATGTCGTGGCCTTCTTTGTTAAACTGAGCCGCTAGAGATTTTTCAGCTAATGCCATACCAACCGCGTTGGTAACACCTTGACCAAGAGGACCTGTTGTCGTCTCGATGCCTGGAGCATAGCCGTACTCAGGGTGACCTGGCGTTTTAGAGTGCAGTTGACGGAAGTTTTTCAAATCGTCAATTGATAGCTCGTAGCCTGCTAGGTGAAGCAGAGAATAAATCAGCATCGAACCATGACCATTTGACAGAACAAAGCGGTCTCGGTCAGCCCAGTTTGGGTTAGTTGGGTTGTGATTTAAATGAGAACGCCAAAGAACTTCGGCGATATCAGCCATACCCATAGGTGCACCTGGGTGACCTGAGTTAGCTTGTTGAACACCATCCATGCTAAGAGCACGAATTGCATTTGCGAGTTGTTTACGAGAAGACATGTCTGCTCCTGAGTGCATTAAGCGAAATCCAAGTTTTTCTTTGCTGATCGATTATTCAGCGCCGAGTATTGTCGCAAAGCCCTAGAGTGTGCGCAAACTTTTTGTACCCTAACTGCCTCATTCGAGAGATAAAGCGGGTAGATAATCAGCAGCAAGCTAACATTTTGGTCACTTTTGCTAAGGTTACAAGGCGCAAGGTGCATTTTTGATTTAGCTATAGAGCAAACGTTTGGCTATAAGATAAAAGCAATTTGCTCGTAAGATAGAGCAAAAATCACTTGCTTATCAGACATCCATGACTAGAATAGACGTCTAGATGTAGATACACCTACAACATATATTGAATTTCCCTGAAGTGAGCCTTGGATAATCGGCTTACTCAAACAACCTTTTATTGGAGCTCCCATGGCTAAGCACCTGTTTACTTCTGAATCCGTTTCAGAGGGACATCCGGATAAAATCGCTGACCAAATTTCAGACGCAGTACTAGACGCCATTCTTGAACAAGATCCTAAAGCGCGTGTTGCTTGTGAAACTTACGTTAAGACTGGCATGGTCATGGTCGGTGGTGAAATCACCACATCAGCGTGGGTAGATATCGAAGAATTAACTCGCGAAACAGTCCGTGAAATCGGCTATGTTCACTCTGATATGGGTTTCGATGCTGATTCTTGTGCCGTTCTAAACACCATCGGTAAGCAGTCTCCAGACATCAACCAAGGTGTTGATAAGTCCGATCCAAAAGAGCAAGGCGCCGGTGACCAAGGTATCATGTTCGGTTACGCAACAAACGAAACCGAAATCCTGATGCCAGCGCCAATCACTTACTCTCACCGCCTAGTTCAAAAACAAGCGGAAGTGCGCAAGAACGGCACGCTACCATGGTTGCGCCCAGATGCTAAATCTCAGGTGACCTTCCAGTACGACCAAGGCAAGATCGTTGGTATTGATGCAGTGGTACTCTCGACTCAACACTGTGACTCTATCTCTACGCCAGAACTGCGTGAAGCGGTTATGGAAGAGATCATCAAGCCAGTGCTTCCATCAGAGTGGATCAACAAAGAGACTAACTTCTTTATTAACCCAACCGGTCGTTTCGTTATCGGCGGTCCTATGGGTGACTGTGGTCTAACCGGTCGTAAGATCATCGTTGATACCTACGGCGGTGCAGCTCGTCACGGTGGCGGTGCGTTCTCTGGTAAAGATCCATCAAAAGTAGACCGTAGTGCGGCATACGCTGCACGTTATGTAGCAAAGAATATCGTTGCTGCAGGTCTAGCTGACCGTTGTGAAATCCAGCTTTCATACGCTATCGGTGTAGCGGATCCAACCTCTATCATGGTTGAGACATTCGGTACTGAAAAAGTATCACAGGACATCATTATCGAAGCAGTACGTCAGCACTTCGACCTACGCCCTTACGGCCTACAAGAGATGCTAAATCTTCTTCAACCTATTTATAAGAAGACGGCTGCTTACGGTCACTTCGGTCGCGAAGAGTTCCCTTGGGAAGCGACGGACAAAGCCGCTATTCTGCGTGAATTTGCTGGTCTGAAGTAAGCCTTGCGGGTGACTGACTGATTCATCCGTCTAAGTCATCTTCAAACAAGTCATCTTCGAATAAGCAATATCTTTAAAAAAGCTCTCAGACTATCTGAGAGCTTTTTGTTTTTTATAACCAAAGTAAATTCAATGTTCTAAATTAAATCAGAGCTTGGTACCACCTAATACAACCGGTTCACACCTACTACATCAAACCAATGAAACATTGTGTTTTCTGACAACTAGGTCAATAGTTATTGAGCGGGGACTAAGCCATTCGCCTGTTGACGACTGACTTTCCGCCAATAGAAAAAACCTTTTTGAAGTACACGATGACCTCAATGGTCGTCTTACTTCGTACAAATTTTTTAATTGCCAGTTTGTCTCATCAGGGAGGAATTATGCCTCGAACTGTACACACTGAAGACTTCCAGCGTACGACTCAAGTCAAAGACACTGAATACGCTAGAACGATTCCATGTCGAAAGGTATCCATTTCAGCACCGCTTCATTGGTTAGCATTAGGGTTAAATGATTTCATTCGCATGCCTATTATTAGCGCATTTTATGGACTCTGCTTCACTGCCGCGGCCGTTGCCATTGTGCAACTTGTTCAGTGGCAAGGTACTCACCTCGTCATAATGCCAAGCCTTGTGGTTTACATGCTGATCGGTCCTTTTCTGGCTCTCGGGTTATATGATGCGTCTTGGGAACGAGAAAAGGGTCATAAGCCGAGTCTACTGCACTCAATGAAAGCGATTGGGCGCAATTCCACCTCGCAATGGGCGTTTGCTGTGATACTGGTGGTTGCGATGATTTTCTGGATGAGGATTGCCGCGCTTCTGCATGCTCTGTACCCGTCGGTTCAAGGCGCGCCACTGATTGACTTTGCACCGTTCCTTATCATCGGCTCAGCGGTGGGCGCTGTCATTGCGGCGCTTATTTTTGGCATTTCCGCGTTCTCTATCCCATTGATGATGGAGCGAAGAGTGGACGTTATGACGGCCGTCTTCACCAGTTTCAACGCCGTGAGTCAAAACAAACCTGCGATGATTGTTTGGGCATTTATTATCTGCGCCGGTATTTTGGTCGGCTTCGCGACCTTTGGACTCGGAATGATCGTCGTAATGCCCATCTTAGGGTATGGCACTTGGCACGCTTATCACGAAACCATTTACAAGAAACACCACCCATAAATATTCCCCGACGCCACACCACTCAAGACGTTCTCTTTTGAGTGGTGTGGGTATACAATGCAGCTCTACGTGAGTTTTTATTAGTGGTTTCTCCTTGCAACACCGTTTATCTCCTTCACTCAAGCAGCAGGCTCAGCAAGCGCTTGATGATTGCATGCTACAAGCACAGCACTATTTCTCTCGATCATTCCCGAAACCGAGTTTGAGGTTTGACTTACGTGGCAAAGCGGCGGGCAAGGCGTATCTACAGATTTGGGAAATTCGGTTAAACCCCGTTTTATTTGCCGAAAACCCTGACGCATTTCTCACTCAAGTTATCGCACACGAAGCGGCCCATCTGATCACCTACGCCTGTTTTGGACGAGTAAAGCCGCACGGAAAAGAGTGGCGCGCAGTCATGCAACAAGTCTTCTCGGTTTCTGCCAACACCACCCACAGCATGAACATCCGCTCCGTTCAAGGTAAAACCTTTGAATATGTGTGTGGCTGTCGCAGTACATCCATGACCATTCGTCGTCATAACAAGGTGGAACGTGGGCAGGCAAATTACCGCTGTGTCAGTTGCGGGCAAAACCTCACATTTACGGGTAAACAACTCACCTAATCCCCTCCCCCGAGTAGCTTGTCTATTTAATGTGATCTACACTGGACAACTTAATACTTTTCTAAGACTTTTTGATGTTCCGTATTGCCCCCTTTTTACCCGCTATTGGGCTGATGCTACTGCCCTCTGTTGCCGTTTCTGCACCACCAAGTAGCTTCAGCAAGGCAAAGAAAATTGCCGTCACCATTTATCAAGACCATCCAAAATCCTTCTATTGCGATTGCGATATTGAATGGAATGGCAAGAAAGGCTTACCTAAACTCGAGTCTTGTGGCTATAAAGTCCGTAAACAGCTAAAACGAGCCAGTCGTATTGAGTGGGAGCATGTGGTTCCTGCATGGCAATTTGGTCATCAACGCCAGTGCTGGCAAAACGGTGGTCGCAAGAATTGCAGCAAAAATGATAAGACTTTTCGCTTGATGGAAGCGGATCTGCATAACCTGACACCGACGATTGGTGAGGTCAATGGCGATCGCTCCAACTACCATTTCTCACAATGGAATGGAGTGGACGGTGTCAGCTATGGTCAGTGTGAAATGCAGGTTAACTTTAAGCAGCGACGTGCCATGCCTCCAGAGCGTGCCCGAGGCGCGATTGCTCGCACCTATCTCTACATGAGCCAAGAGTATGGTTTTGCGCTTTCTAAACAACAGACGCAGCTCATGAAAGCATGGGATAAAACCTATCCTGTGAATGCGTGGGAATGCACAAGAGACCAACGAATCAGCCTCCAACAAGGCAACCATAACCCTTTCGTTTTACAAGCCTGCCAAAATCGCTCACTGTGATAAAATTAACGCCTGCAAGCCCTTGTATTTTTTAGGGCTTGCATCCATCTTATACACTTAAGTTATCTCAACGCCTTATCTATTTGGACAAACCTATGCGCATACCTCGTATTTATCACCCGACTCCTATCGACTCATTAGGCTCCTTGCCGCTAAGTGATGATGCGGCTGGACACATTGGTCGAGTGTTACGTATGAAAGAGGGGCAAGAGCTGGTGTTATTCGACGGTTCTGGTTTTGAATTTCCTGCCACCATCTCAGAGGTCAGCAAGAAAACGGTCGAAGTCACGATCAACGATAAAGTAGCAAACAGTATTGAATCCCCACTGAACCTGCACCTTGGACAAGTGGTTTCCCGTGGTGACAAGATGGAATTTACCATCCAAAAATCGGTTGAATTGGGCGTAAATACCATTACTCCACTGATTTCCGAGCGCTGCGGAGTCAAACTTGATGCCAAGCGTTTCGAGAAAAAAATGCAACAGTGGCAAAAAATAGCCATTAGCGCGTGTGAACAGTGCGGTCGCAACAGCGTGCCAGTCATTCGCCCTATCATGTCACTGGAACAGTGGTGTGCCGAGCCCTCAGAGGCTCTCAAGCTCAATCTGCACCCAAGAGCAAAATACTCTATCAATACCCTCCCTGAACCAGTCGAAAAAGTCAGACTGCTGATTGGTCCAGAGGGCGGACTATCTCAAACCGAAATTGAGATGACGGAACAATATCAATTTGAAGAAACCCTATTAGGCCCGCGAGTTCTCAGAACAGAAACCGCAGCACTCACAGCGATCACTGCACTGCAAGTTCGCTTTGGTGATCTGGGCTAAGACGACTTGGGTTAACTGGAGAAAACTATGATCAAACTTGGCATCGTGATGGATCCCATCTCATCCATCAATATTAAAAAAGACTCAAGCTTTGCCATGATGCTGGAAGCACAGCGTCGTGGCTACCAAATTCACTATATGGAGATGGATGATCTTCACCTTGATCAAGGTGTGGCGGTAGCGGATACCAAAGTGGTTTCGCTAAAAGAAGATCCTGCCGACTGGTATCGTTTTGAGTCAGAGCAAACCATTAAGCTCAGTGAACTCGATGCGGTATTGATGCGTAAAGATCCCCCTTTCGACACCGAGTATATCTATGCCACGTATATCTTGGAACGTGCTGAAGATGAAGGAACGCTGATCGTCAACAAGCCACAAAGCCTACGTGACTGTAACGAAAAGCTGTTTACTGCTTGGTTCCCAGAACTAACGCCAACCACCATCGTGACGCGGAAAGCTGAAAAAATTAAACAATTTCAGCAGCAACACGGTGATGTGATCCTTAAGCCACTTGATGGCATGGGTGGCGCGTCGATTTTCCGTGTTAAACAGGGCGATCCAAACGTATCGGTGATCATCGAAACCTTAACCAACCACGGCAACAACTACGCCATGGCTCAGACGTTTGTTCCAGACATTAGTAACGGTGACAAACGCATCTTAGTGGTCGACGGTGAACCAATGCCATACTGCCTAGCGCGTATTCCGGCTAAAGGCGAAACTCGTGGCAACCTAGCTGCGGGCGGTCGTGGTGAAGCTCGTCCATTAAGTGAGACAGATAAACAGATCGCAGAAACTGTCGCTCCCATTCTGAAGCAGAAAGGGTTAATATTTGTAGGTCTGGATGTCATTGGTGACAAGCTTACCGAAATCAACGTCACTAGCCCTACCTGCATTAGAGAAATAGAGGCAGCCTTTGACATCTCGATTACTGGTAAATTAATGGACGCAATCGAGCGCCGTTTGCAAAAGTAATTGAGAAAGGGGACCGCTATGAATCTAGTTAACCATTTTCTTGTCGCGATGCCGGGGATGAATGATCCCTATTTTCAGCGCAGTGTTATCTATATGTGTGAGCACAACGACGAGGGAGCAATGGGCATTATGATCAATACGCCTATTGATGTCACCGTCGCCAATATGCTTAAACAGGTTCAAGTGGATCTGCCCGTTTCTACCACGATTAGACACAGTAAAAGCCTCGAAGAACCGGTGTTAAACGGCGGACCCGTTGCCGAGGACAGAGGCTTTATCCTGCACAACCCAAAAGATAACTACCAATCGAGTATCCAAATCACTGACCGTGTCTCTGTCACGACCTCAAAAGACATTTTAGCGGTGCTAGGGACAGATGCCCAACCGGACAACTATTTAGTGGCGCTGGGTTATGCAGGTTGGAGCGCGGGGCAACTGGAAGCCGAATTAGCGGAAAACTCTTGGCTAACCGTAGAAGCAGACCCTAACATTATCTTCGAAACCCCCGTTGAGCAACGTTGGAGCCGAGCCGTCACCATGTTAGGTATTGATGTAGCGCAGCTCTCTTCTCAAGTCGGACACGCATAACCCTTTACACAGATAAGACATCAATATGAGTTCAAGAACCATCATTGCTTTCGATTTTGGCACCAAAAGCATTGGTAGCGCCATCGGTCAAGATATCACCGGAACCGCCAACCCTTTAAAAGCATTCAAGGCCAAAGATGGCATTCCCAATTGGGATGACATAGAAGCGACTCTTAAGGAGTGGCAACCTGACCTTTTGGTCGTTGGACAGCCTGCCGACCTCCACGGTAAAGAGCTAGAGCGTATCACTGCGGCAGCAAAGAAATTTGCCAACCGACTGCATGGTCGTTTTGGTCTGCCGGTGGAACTGCACGATGAGCGCCTCTCCACCACCCAAGCCCGTGAGGATCTCTTTAGCATGGGAGGCTATAAAGCGCTGACCAAAGGTAATGTGGATTGTCAGTCTGCGGTAGTCATTTTGGAGAGTTGGTTTGAGGCACAGTGGGGGTAAAAGGCGACTGAATCGACTAGCAAGATTATCTTACACAAGGCACCGTCAATACAGATACCCTATTATCAGTTGAACCTACTTTACTCTACATATTCGCCTTCTAGCTCTTTTTGCTTATTTTCTATCAATTGGATTATCTGCTTTAGTTCTTCAGAAGGTCGCTCTAGCATACTATTTAGATCCTTTGCGGCTTGTGCCACAGGAACGCCCCAGTTTTTATCCATTTGGTAGATATCCGCGCCCATTTCCACAAGCATCGCAAAGCTATCGACGTGCTCAACATATAAGGCAAATATTAAGGGCGAATTCCCAAACAGCTCGCCAGCTAATAGATCGTCTGCATAAACAGAGGTATCCGCGCCATACTCTATCAATACTCTTATTGCCTCGGCATTGTCGACTAGAACAGCACTAAATAGCGGGGTCTCTCCCAATACCAAATCCTTTATATTGGGGTCTCCGCCATACCTTAGCACGAGTTCCAACAGGGCTGTACTTTCCAATACGGCTGCTGCATGGATTACTGACCCGCCACTTTTAAATTGCACATTAGGGTTAGCCCCTTGTTTAAGCAAATATTCGAAAGAGTCTTTGTTCAATAGTGCACAAAATAGTATTGTTGCATTGCTCGTTCCGAGCGTGTTTATATCCACACCTTGGGAGATTAGACGCTCTAATTCACTAATATCTCCATTTTGAGCAGCTACAGCCGTACGCCTAACCATTGGGTCAGTAAACATCGTTTCTACCGACATAAAATATACGCTGGTCGCTTTTAAATTATTGACCGATTTTCTATATACAGGATCAAGATAATAGATCATGCTTTTATTGCATCCAGCCAATAATTGTAAGATAACCACAAAGAAAATTTTATAGATAAGACTTTTCATTTCACTTCCAATTACTATTCAAATTTTTTTCTAAAACTGCTTAAGCCATGTACGCCCGCATAGCCGACATTTATGGTATTACCTCTCAGTCTAGTCGGAGTCATTGCATTTAAAGTTCGAATGCCATCTTCGCCACTAAAATAATTATTAACCGACCACCCATCTCTAACTACACCTTCTATAGTATTGTTATGGACACCAGCTGAATTGATTGTGACCGCTTTATTTGCCGAAGCAATGGCCGCTACGGTAGCCAACCCTCCTCCCAACGAGTGTCCCGCGAATGTGATATCTTGTCCTATGTAAGCCCGACCTATGGCAACTGCCCGTGTATATTGAGCAGTTGTTAAACCTACTGCTTGAGCTACATTCGCCTTCCAATCATTGATATCAGTAATTTGAGTTCCGGCAAAAACGATTACCTTTTCACTTGTGGCAATGTGAGTAAAAATACCATATTGCAGTCCGTTATATTCAACAAAAACCTTACCAACGAATCCATTTGACTCAGTAAAATTGGGGTCGTAGACACCTTCGATCAAGCCCCCATATCTGTTGATCTCATAACGGATATCTTGGTAGCCCTTATACGTTAGACCTCTTACATATCTACTAACTGTTTTCCACCGCAAATAATCCCTTTCGTCATCCGAGATATTAAATCCAAATAGAGACTTTAAGCCAATATACAAGTCTAAAATACCTCGGTCAGTAACCGGTCTTCCCGTATCTCTACTGTTTCCATTACGTGCTCTATAACCTTCTCTTTTTAGATCTTGAGGCCCACCTAGATCAATACTATCTCTCCCTGCTATAGCACTGCCCTGACTGTCTGAATCTTCTATATGCCTAAACCCCGTCGGATCTGTATACTTATTAGGGTTATTCAAAACATATGAGTAACGATTAAAATTATTCGTAGTCAAAGGAGATTGAATAACCGGATCAGGACTTAAAAACCGACCTAACTCAGCATCATACACCCGACCATTCATATGAATCAGACCCACTTCTTCAATATGTTCATGCCCAGTATAACCGCGATTGGTTATCAACTCTTGAACAAAGCTAGTCTCCCATGTAACTTCACGCTCATTCCCCCAAATATCATAACTGCGACGCTCAACAACGTCACCATAGCCATTCGTGATAAGGTCCACTGACTCTAACGCATCATAATGCAGATAACGGGTCTGTTTATTGCTCAGTTCATTATCGGCATCCATATGCTGTGAGTTAAGTGCAATCAACTTTCCTTCAGCATAAATAAAATGCTTGTGGGTCACTTCTCCGGTGAGGGTATCCTGTTCACGTTCATACACTTTGTTAAAGTAAAAAGTGCTCAATCCTGAACTCGATTGTTTTAGATATCGGTTGTGATTCGCGTCGTAAGAAAACTCTGCGCTTTGCCCATCACGGGATAAAAATTCTGGCTTATTGAATTCGCTCCAAACAACCGTTCTTTCAATGGCTCCTGTGGCTTGATTCACCGCTTTAGTTAAATTTCCCGCCTTATCGTAACTATAATCAAGACCATTAGCACTCGACACGGCATAAGGGCTATCAGCATAGTTTAACTCGCCAATATCACTTTTTAGGACTAGATTACCCGTTAAGTCGTACTGGTAACTACCGCTTTGCAGTGTTGGGTTGTTTAAACCATGCTGTAAGTTATCATCCAGTGTAACCTTATTGCCGATAACACGATCAAGACCATCAAAGGTATAATCATCCTGTATACCAAGTATCGAATCGTATCTACGCGTGACATTATTATTGACATCATATCGATAGGATAAGGAACGAACCAAGTTGGGGGAATTTAGACCGAGTTGTTGACCGGCACCTAGTTCACCTGCTTTGTGAGTGGTTATTAAATCCGGGCGACCAGTACGAGCATTATGTCGATAGCTATTAACCAGTCCATTTCCAAGCATCTCCGATAGTGTATGACCATAGGCGTCGGTTTCACGTCGTTGCCAATAATAGACATAAGCGGGGTCAGCCATAGAATCTTCTAGCTCAGACTGAGTCAAAATTAAATTGAGCTGCTCTGCCTGACTTTGAGATTTGTTATTCTCACACTGCACGCGTTGATCGTCGATCAAGGCTCCGCCAAGTTGATTCGCCGCTTCACAATATAAGCCACTCACCTCGATGACGGCTTGCGAATACTCAATCAGCGTATCGGCAATTTGAGTGGCGGAATGATAGTTTGTCGTTGCCACGATGGCGGCTTCGACGTAATCATGCCGAGCCTTGATTAAATGTTGATACGTCTCATCGTCTAACTCCAGATAAGAACTGGATAAATAGAGCTGTCCTTGCTCATCCTCTGCAACATACAGAGTACTCGCCTCCAACAAATTCTGTTGCTCATATTCGTCCAAAGTAACGGCTACTAAATTGCCAGAATATTGAGTGACGCCCCGTTCATTGACTGAGCCATTATGGTCTAAACGATAGATGACACCCTCTTCCGACGGCACCTGACTCACTACAGAACCATAGAAATCACTGACCAACCAAACCGTTGGTCGTAAATAGCATTCACGAGCGTCATTACATTGTTGAATATAGCTTTGTTGGTTTTCTAATAGGCGCTGTGATGCGGCATCAAGAGCGTACTCAACCCCAATTAAATTGGTATACTCGGTTGCCTTTTGTTCAAAGTAAGTCTGTTGCAGCCAAAATTCTTCGGCTAGTGTGAGATATTGATTGGCTTGCTCTAACGTCTCTTCGAGAAGTGTTTTAATGTCTTGACGGAACTTCGCACTCGTGAACACTTTATCGGCATAGGTTTTGGGGCTTCTGATGGCTGAAATATAGCCATATGGATTATAGATATACTCTACCGCTAATCGGTTTTGTGGATTGTCTCCTGCTGAGGAGGCAAGTTCACCATTGCCATTTGGACGCACTTCTCTGGTTAATCGCTCGTAGTCATCATACTCATATTCAACCACAAACGCTTCACCTTCAAAGGATTTAGTCTCTTGGGCCACTTGTCCGACATCGTTGTATTGATATGTCGTTTTAAGCCCACCGCCTTCGACTGCCGTTAATAAACCTGTCGATTGACCATACTCCCATGATGATGTTCGCTCTCCTTCTGTGGCTGACAATTTGCGTCCCAATTTGTCATAGTCAATGGTCGTAACAATGCCATTCGCATCGGTTTTGTTAATTAACTTTCCAAGCGCATCATATTCGTAATGCCATTGACCTAAACTTGGGTCATCCAGTAAGGTACGGTGCCCAAAGACGTCATAGCGAATATGCGTTTCATTGCCAGTAGAGTCGATTGAATGTCTTAACAAGCCATTGGGATAGTATTTGTACAACTGATATGGCGTCTGTTTTCCCCTCTCAGGTGTGCTGACTAATGGTTCAGTTTTCTTGATAACATGGCCGAGCACATTATAGGTAGCAGTATGCACATGACCTTTTGCATCCACTTTGGACACTTGTCCATTGGCATAACGCGTTGAAGTAATCGTACTGACCGTTGCATCACTTGCTGCTGGTTCAACCTTAAGTACTTCTCGACCAAGAGTGTCATAATTAAAAGAGACAACCGGAGCCGGTGTTGTGACTGACAAAAACTGAGGTCGTGAAATTGTCGTTATACGTCCAAGTAGATCAATCTCGGTATCTTTTACAATCCATTGACCATCGAAGCCTTGATGCGCTTGCCTCAGTTCTCCTCCATTACTGTTATAGAAGGTCACCACCTCGCCTTTATCCGGTGAGTATGTACGTTGGCAAGTTACCCCTAGCTCTGGGGAGGGAATGTTAAAATGTGTTTCGCAATATTGTGCGGTAAAGTACTCAAAATCAACGAGGTTGAGACGTTTTTTCCCTGGATTAATCTGCCTTGTTAGGCGTTGGAAATCATCATAGGTATAACTAGTTTCTCTGTTGGTTGCCAAGTTAACTTCACTGGTCAGTTGGCCAAAATTATTATATTGATAAAGGAATGCGTGCCCTAGTGCATTGGTCATCTTTTCGATATGCAGACCTTTGTGGTCATAGAGATATTGAGTCGTACTCGATGATAAACCGCTCCCCGACATTTCAACCTGTGCAATATTGCCATATTGGTCATAAGCGTAGCGATGTTTGAGTTCTTTGTTTGCTCCAGTGTCGGCACCAAGGCTTTCTGATTCGACTATGTTACCTGTTTTTGTATCACTAATGAGCAACCCTGATGCGCTATAAGTGTACGTGTTAGTCGTTTGATTCTGAAGGCGAGTGTCTAGATCGACTATCGATCTGCTAGCTAAAGTAATAGCACCACGTTTCCAAAAGTCATCAGGGGATGCGTCGAGTTGTTGCTCGTTTACTCGATATGTATAGTCGTTCGTTATATTAAACTGACCACTGTGTTCATAACCACCGGTTATGACCTCAGTTGTTGATGTCGGCAAACCAATATCGTTTAGTGTTTGAGTAATAGTAGATTGCTTTTCTAACGAACCCGTGTATGGATCATACTCTTTGGTTAGGGTTTTATTATTATATGCATAGTAGTAATCCCCACTGTCACCAGAGTTAACCTTCACTTCGTAACTAAAGTCGAGTTGCTTGTAAACACTAAGCTCCTCAGATAAGTCATTATACTTTTCTATTGTCGTAGCACTGGGCAATCCAATCAGGTGTTCATTGTCTTGATTAAAATTGGTGGTGATTACCTCGTATACTTTTTTATTTGCCACCTTTGTTTCTTTAATTTCCTCAAAACCGAGAAAACCATGTCCATTCATTGAGTGCTTAGCACCACCATAGCTAAACTTTGAATATAGATTTTTATAATCACCCGCTTGTGGTGTGATTTTTTGAATCAATGACACTACATTTTTTACTGGTGTAAATTTGACATTAGGAAAGCTAAACGGCGCTTGATATTCATAGTCTGCGGCGTATTCATTAGCTCTGCTTGAAACCGAAACATAACGCAGTTTATATAGGTTTTTATGCTCTTGAATTTGTTCTACCTTGGTAACGCCTTGATAGTTTACATTCCCTTTATGGTAAGCATTCCTTCTTACTGTTATCACATTATCTTTAAGTGACAACAAAGAGGGGGCAGTATTGCTGTCCAAATCCAAAAAACGAATTTCATCATCTTTATTCGATATTGCATCGTACTCATAGACACTTGGTGTAAATGTGTAGTTCATTTGATTCAAGTATAATTGTTTACCATCAAATATATCGACAAAACCATCACCATTCACATCATATAAAGTAAATAGCTGATGGGTATCGTTTGTAGTGTCTGTAAACTCATATCCTTGAACACCAAACCATCTATTCTCGCTATAGTATTCATGCCCCTCATCGTCATAGTAAGTATTCCGTTCCGTAGTATCTATCAACTGCCCATGGTCCATATTTTTCACTGTAGCTTCTATGGGAGCATCTAAATATTCATTACCATCAAATGGATAAATTCGAACGATATTATCTTTGGATTTAGTTATAATATCTTGATACCCATCTCCATTGATATCGGCAAATCTAATCAATTCAAACTCTGCCAGTGATAGCTCTTTTTCTTCATCTACATTACCTGAAAAAGCGTAGTAAAGTGTTTTGAAATCATTCGATTTTAAACGTAAGTAATCATCTCTGCCATCGCCATTAATATCAACAGTTATCGAGTCACCACCTTTATCGTCAATTAAAGTATCAAAACCATCGCCATTAAAATCACCGGATAAATGTTTTGGGTGGTGTGGTATTAGTGTATAGCCACCTATATAGTCATCTTGCTCACCAGGCAACGTGTGATTTTCTAAGTATTGATTTATCTTATCAAGGCTAGGGCGATATGAAGGTAATAATCCACCTCCAACAACTTGACTACTGTCGCTGGAACAAACCATTTTATCATGTCTTGAACCCCATGGTTCAAGAGAGCATGTGGTTACACTTGTATTGAAAACTTGCGGTCCCTCTAAACTATACGCTGTTCGTTTGTGGTAAGTACCCTTGGAACCTACGCTTTCCCAGTATGTATATTGGTGCCAATATTGCGTTTCTAATTCAAGGTTACCTTCATTGCCTTTTAATGCATACCCTCCATGACCATACCCTTCCTTACCCTTAGTGATAGTAGTACCATCTAGTTGCTTAATTGAATAACCACGCCCAACCTCAAATAAAGAGTCAATTTTTTCATAATTACCAAAGTGTTGATATCGACCATCTCTATTAACATCAATAAAGTCTAAAGAGGCCCCTTCTAATTGATAGGTATAGTCATCAAAATAACTGGTTTCTGTCTGACCAGTCCAACTAAAATGTATTGGTGTACTACACTCAAAACTTGCAGAACAATAGGATAACGACTCCAAACGATTAAGAGGCGTCTGCCCTGAAGAAATGGCATAACTGAAGCGATAAGATCCAATTTCACTTTCATTATTACCAAATAAAGTAATCTTATCGACAACTCGATAAATATGATATTTTTTATCCCCTAGGATGTAATGGTAGAAATTATCCTCTGGTCGGGACTTTTTATATGAAAAACTGACTTTCCCACCAACGTATTCTATGTCTGACACATAGATATCACCTTTCACCGTCTGGTAGTTATAAAATATACTATTGTCAGATATATCTTTGTCTTGGCTAATACTCCACTTAACGATACCACCATTTGACAGTGCTAATTTGGAGTCTTCTGTATTGCCATACTCTTTAACCGAACCATCTAAAGCCCATACTTTGAAGTATTCTGGACCGGATTTTCCGTATGATATAATCCTTTCAGTACCGTTTTTCTCTAAACGGTACTCCGCACCATCCGCGCCATCTTCACCACTGATAGCAATTAGACGTTCACCATCTAAGCAATATCGATCTTCTTCATCAAGGTTAACTCCGCCCCACTGACCATCGATTGGCAAATTTTTCCCACAGCGATAGATAGAAGAAATACCGTTAATTCGAAAGCCAAGGCCCAGGCTGCTCACTCCTGCATCACTCCGATATTTAATCTCTAAGCTCGGTACGTGATTATTTCTTCCTTTGGGTAGGTTGATTGGAAGACTATATTCAGCTTGTCCCCCGACAACTTCCATCTCCCCTTTAAGTATCATCGACTCATCGATGGTCATCGCTGAGGAAAAAAATGCGCATAGGAAACCGAGACCTCCAATAAGGCCTTTAATATTATTGATCGTTATCATTGGTCTACTCTGTCGTAATATATTGTTTTAGCGTTTCAATCTTTGCCTTTTTACCCTGCAACTCATCTTTAATTGGTGAAGTCTTTTTAATTTTCGTGGAATCAAACGTAACGTTATCAGGAAGGCTGAGAAACTCAGGTTTACTTGAGAGTGTGTGCTGAAGTTGACGAACGGGATAACTATGACTTGCGCTTTGCGAAAGTTGAACAAAATTTGGTTCGGAATCACGCTCATTGATACTTATAACAGTACCATTAACACTATCGATATTATAATCATGCTGCTTTCCTATCAACATCAAGCCGATTATTAATCCAATCGCAACAGCAGTTAATAGTGCTAGTTTATTCACTAGATAGCCCCACCCTCTTAATCTCCATGTTATTTAGCAATAATTTGATGGAGTTTATGCGAAGCGGGCAGTCCATTACTTAGTAATTTTGTATCTGTATAACAATATATATCCGCTTTTTTCCCTGTGGCATACAGAGTGAGAATTAACGACCTTGAATTAACATTACCATCACCGCTAGGAATATAACACCACACGTCATCAGAGCGCATAAAATACAAACCTTTACTATCTGAACTTTCCCACGTAGAGATGCTTGCGATAGTAACACCCTCTCCTATATTGTAGTTAGATGCATTAACAGCAAAAGGGGTTAGTAGAAAAAGAAACATCCATAATCTATCCATTATATCAACACCTTGTTATATTAATTAACTTAAATTCATTCTAATGTAACAAAATTGCAATAGCAATGAATAATATTAAAAACCTGAACAAGGTTACGGTTTAAACCTCATTAATATCAAGTGATTTACATTAAAGTGACTGCATACTCAAAATACAAAAATAAAAAAACGCCCAATGAAAGACATTGGACGTTTCAATTAATTGACTGCAATAAGTCGTCGGGTAATGACGACATATTGTTGACTAGTTAACCTTAAGCTCTTGCAGCATCGCTTCTGGCAACGCTAAGTCATCATTACGATTCACCTGAATACCCGCATCAATAATCGCTTGGGCAATCGCTTTTGCGTCATCAAGAGAGTGCATTGCCGCGGTGCCACACTGATATTCATTCAGCTCTGGGATCTGATTTTGCGCTTCAACTTTCAGCACGTCTTGCATTGCAGCCATCCAAGCAGCAACCACGCGTTCTTCAGACGGTGTTCCGATTAAGCTCATGTAAAAACCAGTACGACAACCCATTGGCGAAATATCGATGATTTCAACCTCATCACCGTTCAGATGAGCACGCATAAAGCCGGCGTAGAGATGTTCTAGCGTATGGATACCTTTCTCAGAAAGAATGTCCTTGTTTGGCGCAGTAAAACGCAAATCAAACACAGTAATGGTATCGCCTTTAGGCGTTTGCATCGTTTTCGCTACTCGTACTGCCGGAGCATTCATACGTGTGTGGTCTACGGTAAAGCTGTCTAGTAATGGCATGTGACTTCTCCTTGAGCTGTCCGACTGGCAGCTCATCGTCTAATTTGATTTAAGTGATTCTAGTGTGCTGACCACCGCGGTGCAACCCTAGCTAAGGTGAGCAAAGTAGTTAGCAAGATAATCGTCAAAGCTCACCGTATCCGCCTGCTCAATCTCTTTTTGAACCACAAACGAATGCGCCACCTCGTCATCAAGGTAACTTTGGCTGTAGGTCGAATATTGATGCGACAAATTGTGCTGTTGATAGCTTGCGCCTAATTGTTTGCCAATATTCCCTAAGCCACCAGCGGCTTTTGTCTGCGCTAGCAGTTGACCTGAAATAGAAAGCTCTGGGTTCTCATTCCACGCCTCTAACTGAGCGCAAACTTGTTGGTATGCATCACCGCCATGAACCGCATCCATTTGCTGTGCGATTTGGCGTAACTCAACAAATACGCGTTTAACCCAAGTCTGGCTATCTAGCACTTCTCCTCGGCAACCAATTTGCAGCTCTAGTCCTGGTTTACGACCTTCGACAATCACCTTGTTCCAGTTCTGTCTCCAACACTCTAGCTCACAGTTATCCATAGGATCAGAATCACTGAGCGCACACCAAGTAATAAAGAGATCTAAGAAACGCACTTGATCGGCAGTAATACCAATCGGGCTGAACGGGTTAACATCCAGAGAGCGAACCTCAATATACTCAACGCCACCACGACACAGCGCCTCAGACGGCTTTTCGCCACTTTTAGCAACACGTTTTGGTCGAATTGGTGCATAAAGCTCATTTTCGATCTGCAATACATAATCGTTCAATTGGCGATATTCACCGTCAACCTTAACACCAAGCTTAGCAAAGTCTTGTGAAGGGGTATGAATCGCTTGATTCAGCCCTTCAAGATATTGCCCTAAACTGTTAAAGCCAATTTTCAGCGAACTCTGCGCACTGTTGGTATAGCCAAGATCACTTAAGCGAAGCGACGTTGCGTGAGGCAGATATAAGGTTTGCTCGATATTTTCAAACGGTAGCGTACTCTTCTTGCCTTGCAAGAAAGAGGAACAGATAGCCGGAGAGGCACCAAAGAAATAAGGGATCAACCAACCGAAGCGGTAATAGTTTCGAATCACACCAAAGTAGGCGTCCGATTTGGCGTCCTGACGTTGACTCTTCTCTTGCTGACCAAACAGCGCATCCCAAAAAGTGTCTGGGAATGAGAAGTTGAAATGCACACCAGAAATAATCTGCATCAGGCTGCCATAGCGATGCTTTAGCCCCTGCCTATAAAGCGTCTTCATACGACCCGAATTCGAGCTGCCATATTGCGCTAGAGCAATATCCTCTTCAGAAGCGACGTAACATGGCATAGAAAGCGGCCACAGTTTTTCGTCACCAAGGTGGCTTTGGGTGTAATGATGAATATCCGACAATTGACCAATTAAGGTATCAACATCGTGAGAAACAGGTGTAATAAATTCCAGCAGCGACTCAGAAAAATCCGTCGTGATATAGCTATTGGTTAATGCAGAACCCAAGGCTTTTGGGTGCGGAGTCAACGCTAGGCGTCCATTCTCCGTGTAACGTAATGACTCGCGCTCGACACCACGCCCATACTGCTTAAAAATCGAGGGGTTCTGTGCAACTCTCTCAAGTCGCGTCGCAAAATTTGTCACAATGCAATTCGCTTATAGGTTGTTGTTTGTTTTTTTAAAGGGAGGACGAAGCCGATTCTAAACAGTGCATCACTGTATTTCGGTCTATTTCATCCGTCCCTCCAATATGGTCACTCTATTGAAATAATTCAAGAGTCTTGATAGGAATATTGAGCTTTAGCAACTCAGGCTCTAGACGCTTGGCATCGCCAACCACGATCACTTGATACCCTTGAGGATCAAACCACTTCGCGGCAAGTGCATCAAGCACGGTCTTATCAATCGTGGCGACTAGCTGATTCTGCTCCTTCAAATAGTCAGCAGGCAAGTCGTTGGAAAGCATGCTCGCCAGCAACCCGGCTTTCTGCCTTGGTGTTTCATAGCTGAGCGCGTCTTGCTGTCCAACGGCCAAACGCATAAACTGGATTTCCTCATCAGTGATGCCATTTTGGCTGTAGTTGTCCATTTCCTTTATCAACTCTTGGATTGAGGCTAATGTGGCATCGGCTCTAACTTGAGCATTAAAAACCACAATACCCACCTCTTTATTGCTAGCAAAGTAGCCACTTGCACCATAGGTGTAGCCTTTGTCTTCGCGCAAGTTTTGGTTAATGCGGCTGTTAAAATTACCGGCCAGATTAAAATTGGCTAACTCGCTCTTAAACTGCTCACCTGTTGCATCAAAAGGTAAACCTCGACGAACCATACGGACGATACTCTGTGGTGCGCCGGGTTTGTCCACCAGATATAGCGACGACTCGCCAACCTCGTCGACCGCTTCAGGACGAATCAGCGGTGCATTTTGCCCACGCCATGCGCTCCAGAATCCCAGTTGCTTATTCACTTCTTCCGGTGTGATATCACCGACAACCACCACCTGAGCGGATTCTGGCGTATAATGCTTGCGATAGAAAGACTTCACATCATCAAGAGTAATGGATGTCAGCGATTCTTTTGTACCGTCCGATGAACGCCCAAAAACACTATCACCAAACATCACCTGTCTGGTTGCCTGTGACGCCATCCATTTTGGCTGTTGCTGTTGATACACCAAACCTTCGAGCATCTGCGCCTTAATGCGATCAAAATCCTCTTGCTTCATCGCTGGATTAAACAAAACATCTGCCATAATTCCCAAGGTTTGTGGTAAATGGGTAGATAAACTGGATACCGAGATTCGAGTGGTGTAAGTCTGAGTCGAGATGCTGACTTGGCTTCCCAGCATATCCAGCTTAGCTTGCAACTGCTCCACAGTTGCGGACGTTGTCCCCTCCTCCATCATCGCAGCGGTTAAACCAGCCAAACCTTCTTTACCTTTAGCAACGTAACGTTCACCAGCAGGCAGTCGGAAGTGCATTTCTACGGTCGGAGTCTCTGTGCTAACCGTACCCAACAGTTGGCTGCCGTTGGCAAAATTTAAACGATAAAGTTCGGGGATCTTCGCTTCTACCGCTTCCGCCACTTCTGGCATCACGCTGCGATCAAAGTTATCCACGGCACGACGCAACACCAAGTCGCTCTCTGTCATCGTCTTATAATCAGGTAGAGTTCGAGCCGGTGTCACAAAAGTCGCAGGGTGCACCGCAATATCCGAACTTCCCTTTGGCACCACACTGAGTGTGAGGGTCGGTTTACCTTCAATATACTTTTGATACTGAGCCATGACCGCTTGAGGCGTCAACGCGCGAATTCGCTCTAACTGAGGCTGAAGTCTATCGGGTGTATTGAAGAAAGTTTCATTCGACGCCAATTGCGATACTTTTCCGCGCACACTCTGCAATGCGAATACAGCAGATGTTTCTGAGCTACCGATGATCTGATCCAGTTTTTCTTGACTGATTCCTTGCTGAGAAAAGTCCTCTAGAGCATCAAGCAAGTGATCGTTTAGCTCTCTTAAGCCCTCTTTATCTGTCGAGGAACCCATAGCATAGAGATAAAAATTACAGGCTAATTCACTACAATCAGCGAATGCTCCAGCATCAAGCGCTTTCTGAGTTTTGACCAGTTGTTGATAGAGAATACTGTTTGTGCCGCCACCAATAGCATCCGCCATCGCATCCAGTGCAACCTGACCCTGAGCGCCGCGATAAAGATCCGTTGGCCAGCCAATGATCACCATCGGCTGTCGGATTCTATCCTCTAAAGTGATATAGCGATCCTCAGTCAATACCGCAGGCTGCTTCGGTGCGAAATCCACTTCAGGACCTTTCGGTATGGTAGAGAAATATTGGCTGATCCACTGTAAGGTCTGTTGTTTATCAATATCGCCACCTATGGTTAATACCGCGTTATTTGGACCATACCAGCGTAGGAAAAACGCTTTAAGATCATTCACATTGACACGATCAAGATCTTCAACATAGCCGATCGGTTGCCATGAATAGGGATGCCCTTCTGGATACATGGCTTCCCCGATACGTTCCCACATCAAACCATAAGGGCGATTATCATAATTTTGGGCACGTTCATTTTTTACCGTATCACGCTGTATCTCAAACTTTCTTTGCGATACTGCTCCGACTAGGAACCCCATTCTATCCGCTTCCAACCAGAGCACTTTTTCTAGCTGATTGGCTGGCACGGTTTGGTAGTAGTTGGTTCTATCACGCGTGGTTGATCCATTTAACGAACCACCGGCTTCGGTGACGATCTTAAAGTGTTGTTGATCCCCAACATGTTCCGAGCCTTGGAACATCATATGTTCAAAGAAATGCGCAAAGCCTGACTTGCCGATCTCCTCACGCGCTGATCCTACGTGGTAAGTCACATCGACATGCACCAAAGGATCGGAGGTATCTGGCGTTAAGATCACCGTCAAACCGTTATCAAGACGATATTTAGAATATGGGATCATCGCCTTGCCCGGCTCGGCGTCAACCTGCTCTATCAGGGTGATACCATCAGGCAAAGCATGATTTGTTGATGAGAGACTGGTGCAACCGTACATGAAGACAAGGGATAGGATGCCGATCCAGATTCTTTTCATCTATTACTCCTTAAAAGAAACCGTAAAAAATCGCTGTAAGTAGCGCGTAGCGAAGTGCCTTGCCCATCGCAATTAACACTGCACAAGGCCAAAAATTCAAACGTAGCCAACCCGCAGCAAGACACAACGGGTCGCCAATGATGGGCAACCAACTCAGTAATAAAGTCCAGATGCCATAGCGCTGTAACCACGTTATCGCTTTATGACTCTGTTTTTCGTTATTAGTTTTATTTGGCAACCAAATTCCCAGCCAATAGTTAGTTAAGCCACCCAGTGTATTACCTAAGGTAGCCACTAAAATAACCATAGCAGGAGAATATAGGTTGAGACTCAACGTCGCGATAAGTCCCGCTTCTGAGCCACCAGGTAGCAAAGTGGCACTTAAAAAACCCGAGACAAATAGTACCGCGAGGGCAGAGTCAGCAAACCAAGACTCTGCCAAATAGTGAGACAACGACTCTAACATTGCATATCAAGCAGCACTTTACCGCGTGTGCGGCCAGTTTCCAGTTGCAGATGCGCCTCAGTCACTTGTGTATAAGGATAAATATGTTGGATCTCCGTTTTAAGCAAACCCACACCCACCATATACAGCAGGGTATCCAGTTGCTCAATATCGGGCTGAACCAACATGCCTGACGCTTGGAATCCCAGTAGCTTAGCTTTGTCACAAATCAGTTCAGCCGTGATCGTAGGGACAGTGATGACTCTCGCCTCATCACGTAGGCACTTTAGGGCATCTAACGCGGCATCGCCTCCGACAAGATCAATAAGCACATCCACGTCCTGTAATCGTTCAGATACCGGAGCAAAGTGATAGTTAATCGCATGAGCGCCCAGTGTCGCCAGATAATCGAGATTTTTCTCACTGCAGGTAGTGTACACTTCCGCTTTTGCCGCTATCGCTATTTGCACTGCGATATGGCCAACACCACCCGCGCCAGCCAAAATAAGGACTCGCTCTCCCTCTTTGACCTGAGCTTTATTCACCGCTTGCGCTGCGGTTTGACCTGCCAGAGGCAGAGCGGCGGCAGCTTCTAGTGTCACAGAGTTAGGGACACGCGTCAGTTCAGATTCAGGTACGCAAATATACTGACTATAGCCTCCGCCTCTTAAAGGGAAGCCGATAAAACCGGCGACCTCGTCGCCAGCAGACAATCGGCTGCAGTCGCTCGCCAAGCTGACGACTTTACCAGAGATGTCATAACCTGGGGTCCAAGGCAATTTATCTTTATTCTCTGCCGCGGCCCAGCCTAAACCAGCACGAGTTTTTACATCAATGGGATTCACCGAAGCAAATGCTACCTTAACCAGCACTTCCCCAGCTTTCGGCTCTGGGATCTCAATCTGTTGCAGTGACAATACTTCTGCGGTTCCAAACTCTGGAATGACGACCTGTTCACACTTCATCACACTATCCTTATCGCTAATTGACTCAATACTAGTCAATTTTTCATTTGAGTCCAAATTGAGAACGAAACTAAATCTTTCGTTGTCGTTATCCTCCTGTCACCTCGATATGATGGCAAAAATAAAAGGGAGCCGCAGCTCCCTCTCTGTTTTGCTTTCACATTGTGGATTAAGTTGGTTAACTTTGATCCAACGTTTGAGCCTGCTGTTTATCCCGCTAAGGCAAGCAAGATACCCGCCGCAACTGCCGAACCAAGAACACCAGCGACGTTGGGACCCATCGCATGCATCAATAGGAAGTTTTGTGGGTTAGCGTCTAAACCCACCTTGTTCACTACCCTTGCTGCCATCGGTACCGCAGAGACACCCGCCGCACCAATCAGTGGGTTGATGTTTTCTTTCGAGAACTTGTTCAGTAGTTTCGCCATAAGCACACCAGCGCCAGTACCAATACTGAACGCTACCGCGCCAAGCGCCAAAATACCTAATGTCTCCACGTTAAGGAACTGCTCAGCCTGAAGCTTAGAGCCTACGCCAAGACCAAGGAAGATGGTTACGATATTAATCAGCTCATTCTGTGCAGTCTTGGATAAACGATCAACCACGCCGGCTTCACGCATAAGATTACCCAGACAGAACATCCCCACCAATGGCGTCGCCGAAGGCAAAAACAGTATGGTCATCAGCAATACCGCAAGTGGGAAAATCACTTTCTCCCCTTTGCTGACTTCACGCAGCTGGTCCATCTTAATCATGCGCTCTTCAGGTGTCGTGAGTGCTTTCATAATCGGTGGCTGAATGATAGGAACCAAAGCCATATAGCTGTAGGCGGCAACCGCAATCGCTCCCAAAAGATCTGGAGACAGACGGCTGGCTAGGAAGATCGCCGTTGGACCATCCGCGCCACCAATAATTGCAATCGAGGCTGCGTCCTGCATAGAGAACTCCATGCCCGGCACATAGTTAAGCAAAATGGCACCAAACAGGGTGGCAAAGATACCAAACTGCGCAGCCGCGCCTAACCAAAGTGTTTTCGGGTTAGCAATCAAGGCCCCAAAGTCTGTCATTGCGCCCACACCCATAAAGATAAGCAGTGGGAACACGCCCGACTCAATCCCTATGTAGTAAACGTAATACAGCAGACCACCGGGTTCCGTGAAGCCGGAGTTGGGGATATTGGCCAGAATGGCACCAAATCCAATCGGTAATAGCAGTAGTGGCTCAAAGCCCTTCTTAATCGCAAGAAACAGCAGTACAACGCCCACGAGCATCATACAGATCTGACCAAATTTAAAATTGGCAATACCTGTCTCTGACCATAAGATCATCAATCCTTCCATGGTACTCCCTTACGCTAAACTGACGAGAGGTGCACCAACGACAACGGCGTCACCCTCTTTAACGTGTACATCATGAACAATACCACTGTGTGCAGCGCGGACTTCCGTCTCCATCTTCATCGCTTCAAGGATAAGCAGTACATCGCCCTCTTGAACTTGCGCACCATTCACCACATGAACTTTAAAGATGTTACCTGCCAATGGCGCAGCCACTGAAGCGACATCTGCCGCGGCTACAGAAGCTACGGGCGCACTAGCCGCCGATGCTGTTGCAGGGGTTACCGATGTCAGTTCGCCCCTAGGACCCACCTCAACATCGTATACCTGACCATCGACTTTCACGCTGTAGGCTTCAATTGAACCACTTGCTGCAACAGGAGCAGGTGCAGATTCTACAGCAGGTGTCGCTGTTGGTGCCGGCTCAAATGCCTCTGGGTTATGACGATTCTTAAGGAATTTAAGACCGACTTGTGGGAACAGCGCATAGGTCAACACATCATCAACGGTATCTTGAGCCAGTGAAATGCCATCTACTTTCGCTTTAGTCAGTAAGTCATCCGTCAGCGTATTTAACTCAGACTGCAACAGATCAGCAGGTCGAACCGTAATTGGCTCAGCACCGTCCAATACCTTCGCTTGCAACTCTGCATTGACAGGGGCTGGCGCAGTACCGTATTCACCTTTCAGTACACCTGCGGTCTCTTTGGTGATGCTCTTATAGCGCTCACCCGTTAGGACGTTAATCACCGCTTGAGTGCCGACAATTTGTGAGGTTGGCGTCACTAGAGGAATGTAGCCAAGATCTTTGCGAACTTTCGGGATCTCTAGCAATACTTCATCAATACGATCAGCGGCACCTTGCTCTTTTAGCTGACCTTCCATATTGGTCAACATGCCACCTGGAACTTGAGCAATCAGGATTCGAGAATCAACCCCTTTTAGCTGACCTTCCCACTTGGCGTATTTCTTACGCACTTCACGGAAGTAGGCGGCGATAGGTTCGATCTGCTCGAGCTTTAGATTGGTATCTCGTTCAGTGCCCTCTAACATCGCCACCACCGTTTCTGTTGGCGTGTGACCATAGGTCTGACTCATAGACGAGATAGCGGTATCAAGAATATCAACGCCAGCTTCGACCGCTTTAACGGCGGTGGCAGTTGAAAGACCTGTAGTCGCATGGCAGTGAAGAGCTAGAGGCACCTCACAAGACGACTTAATCTTGGAAATCAGTTCTTCTGCTTCATAAGGCTTCAACAGACCTGACATATCTTTGATACAAAGCGAGTGGCAGCCAAGGTCTTCAAGTCGCTTAGCGAGGTCTACCCAGGTTTGCGTATTGTGAACGGGACTGGTGGTATAAGAGAGTGTGCCCTGCGCGTGCGCGCCGACATCCACTGCTGCTTTTACCGCGGTCTGGAAGTTGCGTACATCATTCATCGCATCAAAGATACGGAATACGTCCATACCATTGGCATGAGCACGCTCAACAAATTTTTCGACCACGTCATCGGCATAGTGACGATAACCCAGTAGATTTTGGCCACGCAGCAGCATCTGCATCGGCGTGTTAGGCATGGCTTTTTTCAGCTCACGTAAACGCTCCCATGGGTCTTCTCCCAAAAAGCGGATACAGGCGTCAAAGGTAGCGCCTCCCCATGTTTCTAGTGACCAATAACCGATTTTGTCGAGTTCTGCTGCTATAGGCAACATATCCTCGATGCGCATTCTCGTGGCAAATAATGACTGATGGGCATCACGAAGAACCACATCTGTAATCGCGAGTGGCTTAGACATACTCATAAACTCCTTTTACCTAAACTCTGTCTACTTACTTAATCGCAGCTTTTCTATGCTGATGTACAGCCGCTGAGATAGCAGCAACGACCTGTGGACTAACCTGACTTGAAGAGGCTGGCTTAGATTTTATCGTTGTGGGAACGGGGATGTTTTGCGGTGCTTCTGCGGGCACAAGCTTAGACATCAAGCGAACGAGATAAACGAGGATCGTGAGGAACACAAATACCACTGCCATACCAGTTACCATCAAAGCAGCGGCATCGCCCAACAGGCTTCCTATATTGGTCATATTGCTTCCTTTCTTTGTCATCCTGACAAGTCAACATATCGATAATACTACTGATGCTACCAATGTGAACAGTAACTCGATATTTCCTAATTTCTTATGCTGTTGTGCAAAAACAGACCTAGGATTATCTCGATTGTTGAATGTTTGTCAATTTTGTTTGATATCTCACCCTGCTTGTTAACACGGTAAGTTCAATTTTTTTGATGAATACGACAGTTTGACACTATTAAATACACCCCAAGATGCATAAGAGGATCACAAGCTCGGCGAGCCCTTCCCCGTCGGCATCAAGCTATTTGCATCAAGTTATTTGCATCAAGCTATTGGCGGCAAACTACTATTGGCAGCAAGCTATTATCAGCGACAAACGACTATTAGCAGCAAACTAATAGTACGATATCAAAAATCATCTAAAAAACTGAGAGATGGTTAATAATACCACTACGTCATAGAGTAAATATAAGGAAAGAGAAAACAGCAGGCATAAAAAAACCTTGCTCGATAAGCAAGGTTTTAAATAATGGCGCGCTCGGAAGGATTCGAACCTTCGACCGCCTGGTTCGTAGCCAGGTACTCTATCCAGCTGAGCTACGAGCGCGCAACAAATTTTGTGTGACCCTAAGATCGCTGGCGATGCCAATGTATCTTAATGTCGGAAGAATGGCGCGCTCGGAAGGATTCGAACCTTCGACCGCCTGGTTCGTAGCCAGGTACTCTATCCAGCTGAGCTACGAGCGCGCAATAAATTTTGTGTGACCCTAAGATCGCTGACAATGCCAAACTATCTTAATGTCGAATGATGGCGCGCTCGGAAGGATTCGAACCTTCGACCGCCTGGTTCGTAGCCAGGTACTCTATCCAGCTGAGCTACGAGCGCGCAACAAATTTTGTATCACCCTAAGGTCATACTGGGCATTACCCATAAATCTTACTAAGTAAAGAATGGCGCGCTCGGAAGGATTCGAACCTTCGACCGCCTGGTTCGTAGCCAGGTACTCTATCCAGCTGAGCTACGAGCGCGCAACAAGTTTTTACATCATCCTAGGACAATATAGGGCATTACCCTTAATTCTTACAAAGTAAAGAATGGCGCGCTCGGAAGGATTCGAACCTTCGACCGCCTGGTTCGTAGCCAGGTACTCTATCCAGCTGAGCTACGAGCGCGCAAGGTTGTGAAGCATATCACACAATATTTCTTTTTGAACAAAAAAATGACCCAAAGGTCAATAAATGGCGGTGAGGGAGGGATTCGAACCCTCGATACGGCTACAAACCGTATACTCCCTTAGCAGGGGAGCGCCTTCAGCCTCTCGGCCACCTCACCGCATATTCCTAAAAGGAATGGCGCGCTCGGAAGGATTCGAACCTTCGACCGCCTGGTTCGTAGCCAGGTACTCTATCCAGCTGAGCTACGAGCGCGCATTTTTCTTTGTTGTCAAAGAAGCGTGTTATACAACACATCGCAAGAATGGCGGTGAAGGAGGGATTCGAACCCTCGATACGGCTACAAACCGTATACTCCCTTAGCAGGGGAGCGCCTTCAGCCTCTCGGCCACCTCACCGTCTTGCGGAGGCACATATTACGATTTACGAAAAATAAGTCAAACCTTTTCTTGGCAAAATTAGTAAAAAACGGACTAAACGTTGGCAAATTGACCAAAGTGCCATTTAATCATAGCTTTCAATGAATAATTTTGTCTTTTTGTCACAGGATAATGACGATTTTTAGACATAAAAAAGACCGGCATATTGGCCAGTCTAATCGATGGTAATTAGTAGTTGCCTGGTGCAACGTTCCCATTACCTTTTTCCGCTTGAATGCGCATGTAGATTTCTTCACGGTGAACCGATACTTCTTTAGGTGCATTAACACCGATACGAACTTGGTTTCCTTTTACACCTAGAACAGTGACTGTGACTTCGTCACCAATCATTAGCGTTTCACCAACACGGCGAGTCAAAATTAGCATTCTGTTGCTCCTTGAGTATTCTGTATTTATCTTGCTACGAAAGCTATTATCCACTAAAAGTTATATTTTCGTAAACAGTATTATAAGAAAATTTAACCTAAATATACCTGTTTTTCTTCACGAGATAAGGCACCATCATTGATAATGTGACCGTCATGTAGAAGATTTGCTGCCCTATCGATAGTACTAGGGGTCAACACTAAGCTAATTGAGTGCTCATCTTCAAAGAAGTGTAGAACAGATATATCAGAAAATTTGAGAAGTTGTTGATAATGTGACACTTGCTCGCGCGCTTTGGTTCCCACTAACGTCAACAAGCCTACTTGTTGCTCTTGGGTGATCTTATCTTCAATCACCAATTTTAGCTTGTCACTGTGTTCGGCTTTGATTAACAGCTCATTTTGATTGGCTTGCGTTAACCAATAACTCTCAATGCCTAGCATCTTGCATTGTTTATCAACGGATTCCACTTGTGCTGCGGCAACGCCAATGGCAACGAGGTCTTTTTGAATCGCGATCCCCGTTAAGCCCGTACAGACCGATTCGCCACACACTAATGTTCCACTGCCCTCAGTGAAACTCGACACAACACGCACTGGAACCCGATTGTTTCGTGCATATTGAACGCAAGGTAAATGCAGAACCTTTGCCCCTTTTCGCGCCATCTCTTCCATAGTGGGATAATCAATTTGCGCTATCCGTTTGGCATTGCTAACCACTCTCGGATCGCAACTATAAACGCCATCGACATCGGTAAATATTTGACATTCTTCAGCTTTGAGCGCACCAGCCAATGTCACGGCCGTGGTATCAGAGCCGCCTCTTCCAAGGGTTGTAATATCCCCAAGGTCATTGATGCCCTGAAAGCCAGCCACAATAACAATCTGATCTTGTTGCAGATAGTGTTCTATCGCTTGAGTGTCAATATCACTAATCGTTGCATCATTATGGATGCGGTTAGTTTTGATTCCAGCTTGTGCGCCTGTTAATGACACGGCTTTATGCCCCATACGGTCCAGCGTCATTGCCAGCAAAGCCATGGAAACTTGCTCACCAGCAGAAAGTAGCACATCTAATTCTCTCGCATTGGGGACCTTATCGACCTGTTTGGCAAGCGCCATCAATCTATTAGTCTCTCCCGACATCGCCGACACAACGACGACCACTTGTTTGCCAGAGTACTTTGCTCTAATCACATGTTCTGCGACATTTTCAATTCGCTCGACAGAACCAACGGAGGTACCTCCGAATTTTTGTACGATTAGTGGTCTTTTCACCAGTCTTCACCTTCCTAAGACAGTGTAATAACTGTCAGTTCAAAAACATGCAACAACATCAATATTGCTGCGCAACGTCTACTTTTAGCCTAGGTCATTCATTTTTATTCGGCTTAAAAGTAACAATGCCCAATCAACCGAAATTGACTGGGCACTGATTATCTATCGCTTAAATTACAAACGTTCTTCTAACCAAGCGCTAACAGACTTAAGGGCGTCAGGCAACGCTTCAACGTCAGTACCGCCCGCTTGAGCCATATCTGGACGACCGCCACCTTTACCGCCGACTTGTTCAGCTACCATCTTAACTAGATCGCCTGCTTTTACCTTACTGGTTAGGTCTTTGGTCACACCCGCGATGAGACCAATTTTACCATCAGCAACGTTGGCAATCAGTGCAATACCGCTACCCATTTGGTTCTTGGCATTGTCAATCATGGTACGCAGGTTCTTACTATCTGCGCCATCAAGAGCAGCAACAAGCACTTTAGTGCCATTGATTTGCTCTACTTTACCCATGATGTTAGCACTTGCGACGTTAGCTAACTTCTCTTTCAGTTGTTGGTTCTCTTTCTCAAGCGCTTTGGCTTTATTGGCTGCATCACCAATCTTAGCTTCAAATTCAGCCACTTGGGTCTCAATCGCATCAAGCGCAGCATCGCCCGTTACCGCTTCGATTCGACGGATACCCGCAGCAATACCACCTTCCGATGTGATCTTGAATAGACCGATGTCGCCCGTGTTGCTCGCGTGGATACCACCACAAAGCTCGGTGGAGAACTCACCCATAGAGAGTACGCGAACTTCATCGTCATACTTCTCACCGAATAGCGCCATCGCGCCTTTCGCTTTTGCAGACTCAATGTCCATCAACTCGGTTTGAATAACGTGGTTGGTTCGAATTTGAGCATTCACTAGACGCTCAACCTCTTTGATTTCTGCCTTGGTCATTGCTTCAAGGTGCGAGAAGTCAAAACGTAGGTTTTCAGGTCTTACTAGAGAGCCTTTCTGAGTGACGTGTTCACCAAGCACTTGACGCAATGCGGCGTGCAACAAGTGGGTCGCCGAGTGGTTGAGAGAAATCGCTGCGCGGCGCTCTGCATCGACCATCGCTTCAACGTTATCATTGTTAGCTAGCACGCCCTCAACCAATTCACCATGGTGAGCAATCGCGTTACCTAGCTTCTGAGTGTCAACGACTTTGAATAGACCCGCATTGGTTTTTAGTACGCCCGCGTCGCCACATTGACCACCCGATTCTGCATAGAATGGCGTTTCATCCAGTACCACAATCGCCTTATCGCCTGCCGATAGTGCTTCAACCTCTGCGCCTTCAACAAAAAGAGCCGCCACAGAGCTTTGACCTTGTGTACCGGTGTAACCGCAGAACTCAGTCTGTGCATCAACCTTGATTACTGCATTGTAGTCGGTACCAAACTGACCAGCTTCACGCGCTCGCTGACGCTGAGCTTCCATCGCTTTTTCAAAGCCCTGCTCATCAATCGCGAAACCGCGCTCACGAGCAACGTCGTTGGTTAAATCTGCTGGGAAACCATATGTATCATAAAGTTTGAATACTGTTTCACCATCCAGTGTTTTTTGCTCGCCTAAGCTATCTAGTGCTTCAGAAAGGATCGTCATGCCGCGCTCAAGAGTGCGACCGAAGTTTTCTTCTTCGATGCGTAGCACTTTCTCTACCACAGCTTGCTGCTTCTTAAGCTCTTCGCCCGCCGTACCCATCACTGCCGCTAACTGACCAACCAGTTTGTAGAAGAATGAGCCTTGCGCACCCAACTTATTACCATGACGGACTGCACGACGAATAATGCGGCGAAGTACATAACCACGACCTTCGTTCGATGGCATAACACCATCAACAATAAGAAATGAGCATGAACGAATATGGTCGGCAATCACGCGCAAAGATTGGTTTGAAAGGTCTTCATAACCGATAACGTCTGCTGCCGCTTTGATTAATGCTTGGAATACATCGATTTCGTAGTTTGAGTGTACGCCCTGCATGATGGCAGAAATACGCTCAATACCCATGCCAGTATCTACCGAAGGTTTCGGAAGCGGCTCCATAGTACCGTCAGCGTGACGGTTGAACTGCATAAATACGTTGTTCCAGATCTCGATAAAGCGGTCGCCATCTTCTTCCGGCGTGCCTGGACGGCCGCCCCAGATGTGATCACCATGATCATAGAAAATTTCGGTACAAGGACCGCAAGGACCGGTGTCGCCCATTTGCCAGAAGTTATCTGACTCGTATGGCTTGCCGCCTTCCTTGTCACCGATACGAATAATGCGATCCGCAGGAACACCCACTTGTTTGTTCCAGATCTCGAACGCTTCATCATCGGTTTCGTATACGGTCACCAACAGACGCTCTGTCGGTAGCTTTAGAACGACGGTTAAAAATTCCCAGGCAAAGCTGATGGCATCTTCTTTAAAATAATCACCAAAGCTGAAGTTACCCAGCATCTCAAAGAAAGTATGGTGACGAGCAGTAAAGCCAACGTTTTCTAAATCGTTATGCTTACCACCAGCGCGAACACAACGCTGTGCTGTGGTGGCACGAGTGTAGTTACGCTTTTCAAGACCAAGGAAACAGTCTTTAAACTGGTTCATACCGGCGTTAGTGAAAAGCAGAGTTGGGTCATCGTGTGGAACCAACGATGAACTGTCTACGATTTGGTGCCCTTTGCTCTCAAAGAACTTAAGGAACGCGTTGCGAACCTCGTCTGTGCTCATGTACATGCAGCTCTTCCTGAAATAATTCGAGTTAGATTTTGGGGACGTATTGTAACCTCATGAATAAGGATTCGCCTAGTATTCTGATAAAAAAGGCACAAAAGCCGAAAAAATTGACCATAATCGCCTTTTCAACCTGTGGTGCGGTTACTCAAGCTCCCCATTCAATGCATTTAAAGCGTAGCTGATCTGCTCAAAACTGTAGCCTCGATACTGCAAAAAGCGCACCTGCTTTGCGTACTCTTTAGGCTCTTTCGCTTTACCCGCTTTGAACTTTTTTTCCGCAGTCAATTTGGCTAATTCAAACCAATCGGTGGCTTCTTCAGCCATCGCTGTATCCACCACCGATTCCGTGACTCTTTTTTGGTTAAGCTCCTGTCTGATGCGACGTTCACCGTGCCCTTTGTAGATATGCTGACGCACTTGGCTTTTAGCATAACGAAGGTCATCAAGATAATTGCACTCCTTACAGAATATGATGGCTGAGTCGATCTCTGTGTCATCATAACCTTTGAGTTGCAGCTTCTGCTGCAATTCATATTCACCATGGTCACGGCGACTTAAGAGTGCTATCGCGGCTTCCTTGACAGAAAGCGTCGGTGGTTTGCGAGAATACATAAGCAAAAAACCTGTCAGTCTTGGATACAACAAAGCCCTGCATTGCAGGGCTTTTATATACTTAGTGTCAGAAACGGTCGTTCATGACAATTTGAATTTAGAACTCTTCTTCTGCTGGCGCTTCACCCGCTTCTGGCTCTTCTAGCGTCTCTGGAGTCAGTAGCATTTCACGAAGTTTTTTATCGATAGTTGAAGAGATCTCTGGGTTCTCTAGTAAGTACTTACTTGCGTTCGCTTTACCTTGACCAATCTTGTCGCCATTATAGCTATACCAAGCACCTGACTTTTCAACAAGCTTGTGCTTCACGCCTAGGTCAATCAACTCGCCTTCACGGTTAAAGCCTGCACCGTACATGATCTGTGTGTGCGCTTCTTTAAATGGTGCTGCAATCTTGTTCTTAACCACTTTGATACGGGTTTCGTTGCCGACAACCTCATCACCGCTCTTGATAGCACCGGTACGACGGATGTCTAGACGAACAGAAGCGTAGAATTTAAGTGCGTTACCGCCCGTCGTGGTTTCTGGGTTACCAAACATCACACCAATCTTCATACGGATTTGGTTGATGAAGATACACATACAGTTAGACTGCTTTAGGTTACCCGTTAGCTTACGCATTGCTTGAGAAAGCATACGTGCTTGCAGACCCATGTGGCTATCACCCATCTCGCCTTCAATTTCAGCTTTTGGTGTCAGAGCCGCAACCGAGTCGATAACCATAACATCAATAGCACCTGAACGAGCAAGCGCATCACAGATTTCAAGCGCTTGTTCACCAGTATCTGGCTGAGAAACCAATAGAGCGTCAATATCCACACCCAGTTTCTTAGCATAGATAGGATCCAGTGCGTGTTCAGCATCGATAAAGGCACAAGTTTTACCTTCACGTTGCGCTGCCGCAATCAACTCAAGAGTTAGCGTCGTTTTACCTGATGATTCTGGACCATAAACCTCAACGATACGACCCATCGGCAGACCGCCTGCACCCAGCGCGATATCTAAAGAAAGAGAGCCGGTTGAGATGGTTTCTACGTCCATGGTGCGGTTATCACCAAGGCGCATAATAGAACCCTTACCAAATTGCTTTTCAATCTGACCCAGTGCAGCGGCTAACGCTTTCTGTTTATTCTCATCCATTACTTTCTCCAAAATTACCCAGCTTGGATAACATGCTAAATTCTAAATTCGATTGCAAATTGCTTAGCGGTGTCGTGTTGAGCTAATACCGCAACTTGGCAATCATTATACTGTTGATTCATACAGTGTCCATACCTGTGTGAAAATTTTATTTTTATTAGTGAGACAAATCCACTTCTTCCGTTAGCTGTCTGTACAACACAAGTAAGGCATGCATGATTGCCTGTTGTCTGACTGCACTTCTATCGCCCAAAAACAAACAAGTCTCGACCTGCTGCCAGTCCGCTTTATCCGCCCAAGCAAAACAAACGGTTCCTACTGGCTTATCATCTGTGCCTCCCCCCGGTCCGGCAATACCACTGATCGCAATCGAGTGAGTGGCATGAGAATACTTCAACGCACCTTGTGCCATCTCTATCACGGTCTGTTCGCTGACCGCACCGACCGTCTCTAGGGTGCTCAACTGTACACCCAACATTTCCATTTTAGCCTCGTTGCTGTAAGTCACAAATGAACGGTCAAACCACGCAGAGCTGCCTGCGATATCCGTGATCGCTGTCGCGATACCGCCACCCGTGCATGATTCCGCCGTAGTTAGTACATACTGACTCTCACGCAGCAGCTGCCCCAGAGCTTCACTCAATTGTTGAATGTTGTGCATTGAACTCTCCTTTGTGTCCGTTTCAGCATAACAATATTTTGCCAGCTACTCGCAACTTTTACCCTAACTCTTTTCGCATTGTTCGGTTTCACGTATCCTTATGCCCACTAAGACACTGGCCGTAAGATTGTGATGAAAAGCGAACAAAAACATACCCCGATGATGCAGCAATATCTAAAACTAAAGGCAGAGAATCCCGATATTCTGCTGTTTTATCGCATGGGGGATTTTTATGAGTTGTTTTACGATGACGCCAAGCGCGCTTCGGCGTTGCTCGATATTTCATTAACTAAACGAGGCGCTTCCGCCGGTGAACCGATTCCGATGGCAGGTGTGCCTTATCACGCAGTTGAAGGTTACCTAGCCAAATTAGTTCAGTTGGGGGAATCGGTCGCTATCTGTGAGCAAATTGGCGATCCTGCCACCAGCAAAGGACCGGTGGAACGCAAAGTCGTGCGTATTGTTACCCCCGGAACGGTGTCTGACGAAGCCTTATTGTCAGAACGTATCGATAACCTGATTGCTGCCATTTATCATCACAATGGTCAATTCGGCTACGCCACGCTCGATATTACTTCGGGTCGCTTCCAACTTTGCGAGCCAGAAACCCACGAAGCGATGCTAGCGGAATTACAACGCACAGCCCCAAAGGAGCTTCTATTTCCTGAAGATTTTGAACCCGTCGATCTAATGGAGAGTCGCAACGGTAATCGTCGCCGTCCAGTATGGGAATTTGAATTAGATACCGCCAAACAACAGCTCAATCAGCAGTTTGGAACCAAAGATCTGGTTGGCTTTGGGGTGGAAAAATGTCATTTGGGTCTTTGTGCCGCTGGCTGCTTGATTCAATACGTTAAAGACACGCAACGTACTGCCCTGCCTCATATTCGTTCTTTGACCTTAGTCAGCCAAGACCAGTCGGTTATCTTAGATGCCGCAACAAGACGCAATTTAGAACTGACGCAAAATCTCTCTGGCGGTCAAGATAACACTCTCTCAGAGGTATTAGATCACACCGCAACAGCAATGGGTAGCCGCATGCTGAAGCGCTGGATTCATCAGCCAATGCGCTGTCTTAAAACCCTCAATTTCCGTCTTGATGCGATCAGCGAATTAAAGCAGCATGCGCTGTTCACGGAATTAGCGCCAGTACTCAAACAGATTGGTGATATCGAGCGTATTGTGGCTCGATTAGCGCTACGCAGCGCAAGACCTCGAGATATGGCACGTCTGCGCAATGCAATGCAGCAGCTGCCTGAGTTATCTCAGTCATTGCAATCCGTCGAGCACCCTTATTTACTAAAACTGGCCAAGTTTACCGCTCCAATGGTTCAAACCTGTGAATTGCTTGAGCGAGCGATCAAAGAGAATCCTCCCGTTGTCATTCGCGATGGCGGCGTCATGGCCGATGGCTACAACGCAGAACTGGATGAGTGGCGCAACCTAGCCAATGGGGCAACCGAATACCTTGAACAGCTAGAGCGAGACGAGAGAGAGCGTCACGATATCGACACGCTTAAAGTCGGTTACAACAATGTCCACGGCTTTTATATTCAGGTGAGCCGAGGTCAAAGCCACCTTGTTCCAGCGCATTATATTCGTCGTCAAACGCTCAAAAATGCCGAGCGCTATATCATTCCTGAACTTAAAAAGCATGAAGATAAGGTGCTTAACTCTCGCTCCAAGGCATTGGCATTAGAGAAGCAACTCTGGGAACAACTCTTTGATCTGTTGCTGCCGGAATTAGAGACACTACAAAACCTAGCGTCTGCGCTTTCGCAGCTCGACGTGCTACAAAACCTAGCTGAACGAGCAGACAGTTTAGACTATTGCCGTCCGCAACTCACTGAAGCGCCTATGGTAAATATTCAGGCGGGTCGCCACCCTGTGGTTGAACAAGTCACCAATGAACCCTTTATTGCTAACCCGATTGCTCTAAATCCTCAGCGAAAAATGCTGATTATCACCGGTCCTAACATGGGGGGTAAATCGACTTATATGCGTCAAACTGCGCTTATTGCTCTGATGGCTCATATTGGTTGTTATGTTCCGGCAGAGAGTGCCGAAATTGGACTTATCGACCGTATCTTCACCCGCATTGGTGCTTCGGATGATCTGGCATCGGGGCGCTCAACCTTTATGGTTGAAATGACGGAAACCGCCAACATCTTGCACAATGCCACAGAGAACAGTCTGGTGTTGATGGATGAAATTGGTCGCGGCACCAGTACCTACGATGGTCTGTCTCTGGCGTGGGCAAGTGCACAATGGTTAGCGACTAAAATTGGTGCTATGACGCTGTTTGCTACTCACTACTTTGAGCTTACCGAATTGCCAAGCCAATACCCAACTCTGGCGAATGTTCACCTTGATGCTGTTGAGCATGGCGACACCATCGCCTTTATGCATGCCGTGCAAGAGGGAGCAGCAAGCAAATCTTATGGTCTCGCAGTGGCGGGATTAGCCGGTGTTCCTAAAACCGTCATCAAAAATGCACGCCAAAAATTGACCCAGTTGGAACAGTTACCGACTCATACAGAGCCTCAAGGAGAAGTCGATACCGCCAATCAGCTGAGTTTGATCCCTGAGCCGAGCGAGGTTGAGCAGGCATTATCACAGATTGATCCTGATAACCTCAGTCCGAGAGAAGCGTTAAACGAACTCTATCGCTTGAAGCAACTGCTTTAGTTAGGTCACAAGTTACACCACGCAGTGCTGCACGTTGGTCTGTGGATCCAGTACCACATCCACAGACTCACTCTGCCCATCTAACATCACATCCAACTGATAAGGCTTATCCGACGCATTCACCAGTGGCGCTTCAATCTGAAACAGAGCTGAGACCTTATCGCAACGCACATCCACGGGTAATGTAAAACTGACGCCATCAAATTTAATGGTCGCTGACACTAAACCGGCGCGATAGGTTTGAAAATAGACATCCACTTTAAACTCGCAGCCACCACCATGATGCCAGATTTGTTGCATCGTAATGTGTTCGAGGCGAGTATGAGGAATAAACTGCAGATACGGCATGTCCCAAATCCCCAACACCGTCCCTTCCGTCTGCGCCTGATTGACCAAAGAGCAGTGTGAAGAAACACTCTCCTCATCAAGCAGCAAGTCCTCTTCGTCCTGCTCAAGAAAAAGTATTTCGATACGGTTTAAGCCGAGTTGCAGATAGCCTTTTATCTCTTTTCGATATCGTTGGTGCTTGCCATCACAGTCCATAACAGCGCGTCCATTAATTCTTATTTGTGAGTACCCACTCACAGCGGACAATACAATATCAATAGCTGAAGCCGCGAACTGCTGTTGGGTCAGTTCAAAGTCGTGCATCAAATGCCACTCCTGCTCGGCGATCATTTGTTCTGATAAATGCTTAGGCAAAACTTGGCTGATTGCTCCGGGGAGTTGCAGGTCATCTTGGGGAATCGATAGGTCAGTCAGTGGCGACAGTTGCCACAATCCTTGCAGGTTTAATCTCATTGAATTAGATGATTTAGATCAATTTTTCAGAGTATAGTGAAATCATCAACAGAAAGATAGACAACAAAATCGCTTCACAGATAACAAAAAAGGCCAGTAATACTGACCTTCAAATTTCATGCTATAGCGATGAATGTATTAAGAGCGAGATTACTCTTCATCATCCTCATCAGAATCGTCATAGATAGCATCTTCACCTTCATAATAAGTACCCCAGCCATCGTAGATGATGTCGTACTTTTCTGCTAATTGAACCAGTTTTTCAACTTGAGCATCAATCTGCTCAGGATTAAGAGCTGACTCCATTGTCGCGTCACAACAAAGCAGTTTATTGCCGTCTTCGTCTTCTGTCTCTTCGGCTTCTAACACCTCAAAGCCCATTTTGAATGCTTCAACTACCGCTTTTTCAAGTCGATCAAAGTCTTCAGCAAACAAGTGGTGTTCGATCTCATATAGCGCATCTGGATCGCTGCCATCTTCAATTAAGGCTTGAATAATATCACGAGTATCTTCTTTCTGAATCTCGATCAATTGTTCAACGGTTAGATACTCATCTTGTTGAGACATAAATGTGCTCCAGCTAAAATTAGGTTAACGCTGTGAATGATACGGTAACTCTCTATAAATCGAAAGATCCCAATAAGATGTTTCCCAACATTATTTGCTGTTTCCCCCGTTGCTCAAATCATGCACCTCGCAACATGACAAATAGTCACACACCCAAAAAGTGACTTAGATCACACTAAGAACCTTTTAACACTTTCTTAATTCCGTCCGATGGCAAGCCGATTCACGAGCCGCTGTATTTGGAAACTGTCTAGAGAAAAACTATTTACCTCGTCACAAGTTGTCATCTTTTAATTCATGTCTCGATTTTGCTTAGTTTTTTGTTTTCTCACTAATCATACCGCCTATTTCTGCCTATTTATTCATTATTGTTCAGGGTTTATCTGCTGGATTTTTGTCACTTCTGTGCATATTAAGTCAAAGTAAAAACATTACCTTTCAATACAATAAGGCAGTGAATAGGACTGAATCTTGATATTTGCATGCTAAATATCCCTGCGATATCTCTCCATAACCGTCAGTTTCACCCTAGTGGCTCGCTTGCAACTTAACCCCAAGCTTGTCATAAATACGGCTACCCAAAGTTGAAAGGAATCACAATGAGTAAGTTGTACGTTGGATCAGAAGTCGGACAGTTACGCCGAGTTCTACTGAATCGTCCAGAAAGAGCCCTCACGCATCTCACCCCATCAAACTGTCATGAACTACTGTTTGATGATGTACTGGCCGTTGAAGCGGCTGGAGAGGAACATGATGTGTTTGCTGACACTCTGCGTCAGCAAGATGTCGAGGTCTTGCTGCTGCACGATCTACTGGTAGAAACATTAGCCGTCAAAGAAGCAAGAGAGTGGTTGCTTAACACCCAGATTTCTGACTTTCGCTATGGTCCTATTTTTGCCGAAGAGTTGAGGCTGTATCTCGCAGAGATGGACAATGAGCATCTTGCGACCATACTGTTAGGTGGTTTGGCTTACTCTGAGCTTCCCATCAAAACGCCGTCCATTTTGCAAAAAATGAGTCGACCTCTCGACTTTGTGATTGAGCCACTGCCTAATCATCTGTTCACCCGAGATACTTCTTGCTGGCTGTATAATGGTGTCTCATTAAATCCGATGATGAAACCCGCAAGACAAAGAGAGACTAATCATCTAAGAGCGATCTACCGCTGGCATCCGACATTCGCCGGACAAGACTTTATCAACTACTTCGGTGATGATGATCTGCACTACGACAATGCCAATATCGAAGGCGGGGATGTGCTCGTAATTGGTAACGGTGCGGTATTAATTGGTATCTCTGAGCGCACCACGCCACAAGGCGTAGAAAACCTCGCGGCCAGTTTGTTCCGAACTAAGCAAGCGTCTCAGGTAATCGCGATTGATCTTCCTAAACACCGTTCCTGTATGCACCTTGATACGGTCATGACACACATGGATGTTGACACTTTCTCTGTCTACCCAGAGATCATCAGCAGTAAACTTGATACTTGGCGTTTAACTCCAGCCGCAAATGATCATATGAAGGTGGAGAAACTCCCCAGTTATCTCAATGCGTTGGAGTCGGCACTCAACCTCGATCACCTTAAGATCATCACAACGGGTGGGGATAACTATGAAGCCGAACGGGAACAATGGAACGACGCCAATAATGTGCTCACCGTAAAACCGGGTGTCGTCATTGGCTATGAGCGTAACGTTTACACCAACGAAAAATATGATAAGGCGGGCATCGAAGTTCTCACCATTCCTGGTAATGAGTTAGGACGAGGACGAGGCGGCGCTCGTTGCATGAGTTGTCCGATTGAACGCGACGGATTATGACATATTTATTTACCAAAGCCTCTTAAATGAGGCTTTTTTGGCAATTAATCAAAATAAATATTCACATTAAGAGCATTTATATGTATAAATCATACTAAGTCTAGCAAAAAGGAATGTATGATGGCTTACAATCTTCGCAATAGAAATTTTCTCAAACTTCTCGATTTCACTCCCAAAGAAATCCAGTTCTTACTTGATCTGTCTCAGCAACTGAAAGCGGCTAAATATGCGGGTACTGAGCAGAAACGATTAGTCGGTAAAAACATTGCGTTGATATTTGAAAAAGCCTCGACACGAACTCGCTGTGCTTTCGAAGTCGCCGCTTTCGATCAAGGCGCACAAGTCTCTTATATTGGTCCATCTGGTTCGCAAATCGGTCATAAAGAGTCAATGAAAGACACCGCTCGCGTATTAGGTCGAATGTACGATGGCATTGAATACCGCGGTTTTGGTCAATCTATTGTTGAAGAACTCGGTGCTCATGCTGGCGTGCCTGTTTGGAATGGTCTGACCGATGAATTTCACCCTACCCAAATTCTGGCCGACTTTTTAACCATGCTAGAACACGGACAGGGTAAGCAACTTAACCAACTCTCTTTTGCTTATCTTGGCGATGCTCGCAATAACATGGGGAACTCTCTTATGGTTGGCGCGGCAAAGATGGGAATGGATATTCGATTGGTCGCGCCCAAAGCTTTCTGGCCGGAACAATCACTGGTTAATGAATGCTTGGCGATTGCCGAGAAAACCGGAGCAAGCATCACGCTTACTGACGATGTCACGTCAGGAGTTAAAGGCTGTGACTTCTTGTACACGGATGTTTGGGTTTCGATGGGTGAATCCGCTTCTGCTTGGGAAGAACGCATTAAGCTAATGAAACCCTATCAAGTCAACAAGGCTATGATTGAGGCGACCGAAAATAGCAATGTGAAATTTATGCACTGCCTACCCGCTTTCCATGATGACCAAACCACGATTGGTAAAGAGATCGCCGATAAATACGGTTTAAATGGTTTGGAAGTGACCAACGATGTTTTTGAATCTGAATACTCGATTGTCTTCGATGAAGCTGAAAACCGCATGCACACGATTAAGGCGGTGATGGTAGCAACGCTAGGCGCATAATGGTGTGTAATTGATAAGAATCAAGCTTAGCAACGCAAACGCTTGCGCTAATTTATCTTAAGAGTATAATTCCCGGCAATTTGTCTAAGGGAACTCACTCAATGATGCCGAAAATATTCATAATACAAAGTGGTAATACACTGTTTGTTGCTGAATATGGCTCTGTTGATTATCCCATAATAATTATTTAAGCCTCCCATTATTGGGGGGCTTTTTTATGACTGTTCACTTTTCAACTTAAGGGAAGATAAACATGGCGAACTCGCTCTATCAAAAGCACATTATCTCGATTCCGGAACTGTCACGTGAGGAACTGGAACTCATCGTCACGACTGCAGGTCAACTTAAATCAAGCCCGCAACCCGAACTTATCAAAAATAAAGTGGTAGCAAGTTGTTTCTTTGAACCTTCAACTCGTACTCGTCTCTCTTTCGAAACCGCCATCCAACGTATCGGTGGCGATGTTATCGGCTTTGATAGCGGTGGTAACACCTCGCTAGCAAAGAAAGGAGAAACCCTAGCAGACTCGGTTAATGTTATCTCTTCTTATGTTGACGCATTTGTGATGCGCCACCCTCAAGAGGGGGCAGCGCGCCTTGCGTCTGAATTTTCCAATGGCACACCGGTGATTAATGCTGGTGACGGCGCTAACCAACACCCAACGCAAACCCTGCTTGATCTATACAGCATATACGAGACGCAAGGACGCCTTGATAACATCAATGTCGCCTTTGTGGGTGACTTGAAATATGGGCGTACCGTCCACTCTCTGACGCAAGCACTGGCTAAGTTCGATAATATTCGTTTCTTCTTTATCGCACCGGATGCGTTAGCAATGCCTGACTATATCTGCGAAGAATTGGAAGAATCAGGCATTCAGTTCAGTCTGCACAACGACATGGAAAGTGTGATTCCTGAGTTAGACATTCTCTATATGACTCGAGTACAAAAAGAGCGTTTCGATGAGTCAGAATACGCCCATATTAAATCAGCCTATGTGCTGACCGCTGCGACTTTAAAATCGGCGAGAGAAAACCTCAAGGTGCTACACCCGCTTCCACGTGTCGATGAAATCACGACTGATGTGGATAAAACACCGCACGCATACTACTTCCAACAAGCAGAGAACGGTGTTTATGCCCGTGAAGCTCTGCTAGCACTTGTGCTGAATGAAACTGTCTCAACTCAAGCATTGTTATAAGGAATCAATCATCATGGCTAAAGAGAAGCAACTACAAGTAGAAGCGATTAAAGACGGTACTGTGATTGACCATATTCCCGCGACCATTGGCGTTAAGGTACTGAAGTTATTTGGTATGGATAAGTCAAAGCAAAAAGTGACGATTGGTCTAAACCTGCCATCGTCAGCGCTAGGACACAAAGATCTGTTAAAGATTGAAAACACCTTTATTACCGAAGAGCAAGCAAACAAGCTGGCACTGTATGCGCCACACGCAACGGTTAATCAGATCGAAAACTATCAGGTATGTAAGAAGCTAGCCTTATCACTACCTGAAGTCGTCACTGGCGTATTTGAGTGCCCAAACAGCAACTGTATTACGCACAATGAGCCTGTTGATAGCAGCTTTAAAGTGTTTGAGAAACACCAAGATATTCGCCTGAAATGTAAGTACTGCGAGAAAGTGTTCTCTCGTGATATCGTCACTGAGAGCTAACCTCTTCGTAAAACACGAGCGAAAACACCAAAAAATGAAATCAAGCTGACTTTATGTTAGCTTGATTTTTTTCTGACTGCTTGGCAGTCTAGTGTTCCTATACATCAATATGGATAATACGATGACCAAAGTTCTTCACACAGAATCTGCACCCGCCGCTATCGGCCCTTACATTCAAGGTATTGACCTAGGCAACATGGTTTTGACTTCTGGACAGATCCCAATTAACCCAGAAACAGGGGAGATTCCTGTAGCCATCACAGAACAAGCACTGCAGTCACTGAACAACGTAAAAGCTGTGGTTGAGTCTTCTTGTCTGACTGTGGGTGACATCGTAAAAATGACCGTATTTGTCAAAGATCTTAATGATTTCGGCGCGGTCAACGAGGTCTATGGTCAGTTCTTTGATGATCATAACGTTGCCAACTACCCAGCTCGCTCTTGTGTCGAGGTGGCTCGTCTACCTAAAGATGTTGGTATCGAAATCGAAGCTATCGCAGTACGTAAATAGCGTCCTGCGGACACAAAAAAGAGTGCTATCCAAGCACTCTTTTTTCGTTTCTGGTGATCGACTTTCTTTTGCTCCGGCTGATTAGCTCTCTTTTTTACTATCGAGAATCGCCTGTATTCTTGGGTCTAATTCACCACCATGCTTACGCTGGTATTCCTCACGCTTCACATCGACAAGGTTCTTCACAGAATACTGAGCCAACGCCTTTGGCGGTTCAGTGACTAACTTGCCTTTCTCTTGCAAACTTTGCGCTTCCAAATAGAACTCTTTAAAACGCTTGTTGATCATTGACTGTGGCAGGCGACGCAGTTCATAGCCCTTATTTTGCATGATCCATTTTTCAATCTGGTTCTGCGGATCTTTGGCTGAAACTCGGTTGAATGATTCTGCTAATTCCGACTCCGTGGGCTGATTCTTTAACAGCGTCAATTCACCCATGATCGGCGGCCACTTCTCCCCCGCTTGTAATCGCTCACGGCAGTGTTGCATGATTCGCATCAATTCAGCTTCCGTGACACTATCGGCAAAATCGAGAAAACGACCCGTTGGACGGCGACCATAAGACTTGATCCATGTCGATTCATAGATACTAAGCAGCGTGCCAAAAATATAGTTACACCAATCGCTTGGGGCACGTTCATTTTCTTGATTGGTTGTAGCAATTGACTGCTGAGCCGCCATCAGTTGTGTTTGTTGCTCTTTTATTTGTTGCGGCTTTATTTGCTGCTCTTGCGTTGCCGGCACTTGACTAGACGGCGTTTGGGGCGGACTCACTTCTGAATTCGATTGCGTTCTTTTGAGGTGGTCCAGATTACTGTTCACCCCCATTTTTCTCAACTTCTGCTCCATTGCACCGAAGTCGAGATTTTTAGGCTTGTTACTGTTGCTCATACACCATTACCTCACGAACAATGAATTAAAAGTTAGGGTTCTTACCCTGACCACGCAAGAACTCTCTGAACTCTTCCGATGGACTGACATCCTGCGATGGATTTCCCTGATACGATTGACGACGACGCTCTTCTGACTGTTTACGTCTGTCTTCCGCTTGTTTTTCATTAACAATCCACAAGCGTAATTTATTTAATATTTGATTAATAGTGGTAAATTCATTCGCACGCGCTTTGTAATAGACCACAAATTTTTCCCAAAACAGCTTGGGGTCGACCTCTAAACGAGAAAAAGTGATGGTCTGCATCGCCCAATCGGGTATCGCGAACTCATTAAGCTCATGAGTCGAAATATACTGACTGCTTTGACTGGACTCTGGCATCTGTGGTGATGACTTCTTATTCGACTTGTTACTCGCATGGTTACTCGAATGGTTAGCCACTTTCGGTTCACCTATCAGCTCTTGTAACTGACCTGAACGCTTAGCAAACTCCAACCAATCCTCTAGCTGCCGCGCTAGTCGATTAATATTGGTGGTTGTGACGCCATTTTGTCGTGCAAAGTTTTGCCAAACCACATCACGGCAATGAGGAGGCACTTTATAAAGATCAAAGGTTTGAAAAGACCAGCCAGGTGCATTGGAGTTTTGCATTGTCGTGACTTGTGGCTCAGGCTGATCTTTTGGTGCTGAAGTCTCGATAACCGGTAGTTGATTCGACTCCACTATCGTTAAGCGCAAGTGATGGACCTGAGGCTTAACGTGATTATCCGTTCGAACTTTGTGCACTAATCCCTTGTTGGCAAGAGCGGTCAACATATCAGCTAAAGCAAACTCTCCCATCAAGCATTCAGCGGCTATCTCTTTTAATGAAATCGCTACAGAACCATCATGACCCGATAAATCGGCCAATTTGAGTAATACTAGCTTTTCATTGGCCTCTATATGAGTTTGTTGCCAAGCAATATGGGTAAACTTTGCGCTCACAGTCAATCTCCTATCTGTATCCTGTGATTCTAGCGTTTCAATATGCCAGAAACAAATCACAGACCTACATCCTACGCATTATTCTGAGAAAAACTGTCACACAGCCCAAACAAGGCGGTTTTAACAGGACAATTTCGAGAGCCCCACGCTCTATACCCAAGTGACCTCAATGCTCTTAGTTATCCCGCCAACACTCTCAAAATGCAAACTTCACTATTCTCTTTCTTTTGTAACACAAAAGAACAAATATTTAATTTTAGACGCTCAATTTATAAACAACATTGAGTAGTAAAAAGCCAAGAAAATTAATTAACAATACATTCCAGCCCTTAGAAATAACCACAAAACACCCAGCAACAAACGCTTTTCAATAATTAATAAAAAGTAAATTCAATTATATTTATCCTATGGATAAAAAACCTTTTAATCTCTAAATTAAAGTACCAACAACAAGCATAAGTAACTGTTTTAAATGACATATACACACATCAGCACATATCGAAACAATTACCCAACATTTATTTATTTTCCAATATTCAAAATAGCATCACACATTGAAAATATAATACTACAAATAAAAAAAGCGCTGGATATTATGTGCGCATATTTCAACGAATGTGAGAATACCAAAAATGGAACTCAATACTTTTATTGTTGGCATCTACTTCCTATTTCTAATTGCAATTGGATGGATGTTCCGTACATTTACTAGCACGACCAGTGATTACTTCCGTGGGGGCGGTAATATGCTGTGGTGGATGGTAGGTGCAACCGCGTTTATGACCCAGTTCAGTGCTTGGACCTTCACCGGTGCGGCTGGTAAAGCGTACAACGATGGTTTTGCTGTAGCGATGATCTTTGTTGCTAACGCATTTGGCTATCTAATGAACTACTTATACTTCGCTCCAAAATTCCGTCAACTGCGAGTCGTCACGCCTATTGACGCAATTCGTATGCGTTTTGGTTCGAAGAACGAACAAGTATTTACTTGGTCTTCTATGCCTAACAGCGTTATCTCTGCAGGTATCTGGCTAAACGGTCTTGCCATTATCGCCTCTGGCATTTTTGGCTTTGATATGGAAACAACTATCTGGTTAACCGGTTTAGTGGTTCTTGTTATGTCCGTAAGTGGTGGTTCATGGGCAGTTATCGCCTCTGACTTCATGCAGATGGTGATCATCATGGCGGTAACCGTAACATGTGCGGTTGTAGCAGTGATTCACGGCGGCGGTGTTGACAACATCATCAACAGCTTCCCTGTTCAAGAAGGCGCATCATTCGTTTCTGGTAACAACCTAAACTACGTTAGCATCTTTGGTATCTGGGCTTTCTGTATCTTTATGAAGCAGTTCAGCATTACCAACAACATGCTTAACTCGTACCGTTACCTAGCAGCAAAAGACTCGAAGAACGCGAAAAAAGCGGCACTTCTAGCTTGTGTATTGATGACTATGGGTCCAATCATTTGGTTCCTACCTTCATGGTTTATCGCAGGTCAAGGTGTGGATCTAGCGGCTCACTACCCTGAAGCTGGTAAAAAAGCGGCAGACTTTGCTTACCTTTATTTCGTAGAGAAATACATGCCTGTCGGTATGGTTGGATTATTGATTGCGGCAATGTTTGCAGCGACCATGTCTTCTATGGACTCAGGTCTTAACCGTAACTCAGGTATCTTTGTTATGAACTTCTATCAACCTATCATTCGCCCTAACGCGACTGAAAAAGAGTTGATGATTGTCTCTAAACTGACTTCTGCGTTCTTTGGTATTGCCATCATCCTTATCGCGCTATTTATCAACTCGCTAAAAGGATTGAGTCTATTTGACACCATGATGTATGTGGGTGCACTGATCAGCTTCCCAATGACCATTCCAGCATTCTGTGGTTTCTTCATTAAGAAGACACCTGACTGGGCAGGTTGGGGCACACTAATCGTTGGTGCTATCGTTTCTTACATTGTTGGCTTTATCATCACAGCAGATCATATCGAATCTTGGTTTGGTCTAAACGAGCTAACAAAACGTGAGTGGGCTGATCTGAAAGTGGCTGTTGGTCTAGTTGGTCACATGGTGATTACTGCAGGTTTCTTCTGCGCAACAACACTGTTCTACAAACCACTTGAAGAAAAACGCCAAAAAGACGTGGATCTATTCTTTAGCAACCTAGCGACTCCTCTAGTCAACGATTCAACTGACCAGAAGAAACTAGACAACAAACAAAGAAAGATGTTGGGTTCTCTAATCGCGATCTCAGGTGTTGGTGTAATGGCTATGTTTGCCCTACCTAACCCACTGTGGGGTCGACTAACCTTCGTTCTGTGTGGTGCGATTGTATTGGGTGTTGGTCTACTTCTAGTCAAAGCGGTCGATGACGCTGTCGAGAAGCAAACTGAACAAGCTGCTAGCTAGCAATTAACCTATGTAATTACAAATAACCTACGTAATAACAAAGCCTTAGCATGACTGCTAAGGCTTTTTTTACTCACTCATTGGCAAGTCAGTGGCGCTATAAAAGCTAAATCACTTAAGCACTCATTAGAAGGTAAAAGCTAGGTTGGCTGAGGCTCCAAATTGATTATCACCAGCATAAGAACCCGCTAGATCAAGTGACACAAGATCCCATGGGCTGATACCAATACCAGCGGTGAAGCTATCTTCTAGATTATCTGCAAGATCTTTCTCGTAACCTGCGCGCAACTGAGCCCAGTCCCATGCATTAAGTTCTAAACCTAGGCGTAAGAATTGTGTTTCATCACCCTCAAAGTCAAAGCGCTCTTGCTCGGTTAGATCAACATCTACCGTCGCCGTCAATAGTTGAGCGGCATAACCTGCACCTAGGGTATAAGTTGGCGATAAGGTATAAGTGAGATCGGTATACATGGTGTCAATCTCTTGCTTAATCAAGTTCTTACCAACCACACCAACACGCCAGTTGCCTTTGTACCAAACCGCACCTAAATCAAGGTTAAACGCGCTTTCCGAAATCTCACTTTGATCGTAGTCGTCAAGATCAAAGTCATCTAACGTTGAAATATCACTGTAAGTACGTAGATCTTGATATTTAGGGCTAACACCAAAAGAAACACGCTCACCTGCGATAGTAAATTCTTTAGCCAACGCTACACCAAATTCCACAAGACCAAATCCGGTAGTGGCAATTTCTGCATTGTCATAACGGTCTTGCGGATCCGTTTCATTTCCAATCTCCGCATCAGTAATCAGCTCTACATAGCTTGAAGCAAACAAGTTGGTTGACATGTATTGGTTTGGAATCGAAATGGCCATTGCCAGACCGGCATTCACGTTAAGTGGCTGAGCTTCTGACAAGTCAGTCAAGTAATCATCCAGTTTATCGAGGTCACTCTGAGATGGCGTGTTACCTAAGCCGTCATAGAGGTCTTGCGCGTCATCAATGGTCGTCAGTGCATCATCTTTATCATACACAGTGGCACCAATCGCTGGAATCAAGATACCAAAGTCATCTTCTGTACGGTATGCCGCGCCCAATGCTGGGTTGTGAAAAGGAGCCGTAAGAAAGTCGGCTGAAACAACCCCGGTATTACCCATTGCCATAGAGCGGGCATCGGCTGAGAAAGTATTAGAAAAAGCGGAGCTAGAAACACAGCCCATGCCCACGGCAAGCGCCAAGAAACGTATGTTAAACATAAACAATTCCCTTTATTTTAGTTATCAGTTGATACTCATGAAGTTAAAGACAAACTAAATCATCTTTAGGCTAAGCCAATGATTATAAATAACTAAACAAAAAATTACATTAAATTACGTTTCGTATAAATTCAACTCAACTAGACACCAAATAATTAACATAAAAAAAGCTGCTCATTCGAGCAGCTTATGCTGTATCCATCGTTTTAAAAGTCTATTTTTCACTATATAGCCGTGCTTGTACCCTTAAATATAACGGTTACTTCTGTGTAAAAAAGTGAGTATTCAATGCGGTTACAGCACCTTAGAAAGAAACTGCTTTAATCTTGGGTTGGTCGGGTTATCAAAAAAAGCATCCGGGGTATCGGAAACCAATAACTCACCATCTTCCATAAATAACACTCGATCAGCCACTTCTCTCGCAAAGCCCATTTCATGAGTCACCACGACCATAGTCATGCCGTCTTGGGCCAACTCTTTCATGACATCCAACACTTCACCCACCATTTCTGGATCAAGAGCAGAAGTCGGTTCATCAAACAGCATGATGTTAGGCTGCATTGCTAATGCTCTAGCAATCGCCACACGCTGTTGCTGACCTCCAGAAAGGTGCGCCGGATAATTGTCCATTCGCTCTGCAAGCCCAACCTTATACAGCAACTGCTTTGCTTCCGCTTCGACTTCTTGTTTATCACGGTTAGCGACTTTTAGCGGCGCTAGCATCACATTTCCCAGAGCACTCATATGCGGGAATAGATTGAAGCTTTGAAAGACCATGCCGACATCCGCTCGTAGCTTATTGATGTCTGTTGACTTGGCATACATATCCATACCATCAACAACAATGTTGCCACTATTGATTTGCTCAAGTTGATTAAGGCTACGCAAGAACGTCGACTTACCTGAACCCGATGGTCCAACGATCACGATGACTTCACCTTTGTCGACAGAGACCGAGACATCTTTCAGAGCGTGGCAGCCATTGGGATAAATTTTGTTTACCTTCTCAGCGGTAATTATATGTTCCATCATGTCACCCTCAGATTAATCGCTCGCAGACAGTTTCTTTTCTAACAGTTGAATAGCCCAAGATAGACCGCCTGTCAGTACAAGGTATAGCGCCGCAACGGTAAACCACACCTCAAATGGAGCAAAGCTCCCACTCACAACCTCACGACCTGCTTTAGTCAAATCAGTAATTGAAATCACAGAGACTAGTGATGAGTCTTTAATAAGGTTAATAAACTGCCCAGCTAAGGGTGGCAATGTTTGCTTAAAGGCTTGCGGCAAGATCACGTAGATCATCGCCTTGGGGTAATTCATCCCCAGTGAACGAGCCGCTTCCATCTGCCCACGCGGGATGGATTGAATACCCGAACGGACAATCTCGGCAACATAAGCCGCAGTAAAGACAGATAGGGCAACGACACCGGCAGTAAAGCGCTCTAAATCTAATACTGTGCCGATGAAGAAATAAACGATAAAGATCTGAACCAGTAAAGGGGTGCCGCGAATGATTTCGATATAAACAATCGACAACTTCTTTAGTGCTGGATTACTGGAAATCCGCATCAAGCCAATCACCAAGCCGAGAGCCAGAGCAATCGCTAGTGACCATAGAGAGATTTTAACAGTGACAATAACACCATCCAGAATCGGACCTTTTCGCCACTCTTCGACGCTGGCGAGAACATCACCTTCAAAAATTAAATCACCTTCATACACGTCGACCGTGTCGTAAGCACTGAGGTCAACGACGACTTCTCCGCTCAGGTTTTCTAAAACCAGTTGGTTATTTTCACCAACAACAATATTACCATCTTCAGGCGCCGTCACTGCCGACGCCGCATTAGTGGCAATATAAGGAACAACGCGGTCCCAGTTCCAGTTGTAGTTGATTCGCTTGCCTGATAAGTAAACCAGACTAGCAATCGCCACCAAAACTAAAACAAAAACGGCATTCCACAACAAAGACTTATTATTATTTTGCATGTGCTACCAAGAATAGGTTGAAGTGCATCTTCGACAAAAGCCGATAAAGTCGCATAATCTCAAAATCGTGCTTAACCGATTCAAAGATTATGCGAATCAAAGAGGTAGGTAAGCTGAAGTTTATTTAACTTGCTTCAACCACTTGTCGTCATTAAACCATTTGTTATAGATACGATCATAAGTACCATCACCCTTGATTTGGCGTAAGTAGCCATTCAAGAAGTTGATAGTGTCAGGGTTGCCCTGAGGAACCGCCCAACCTAATGGTTCATAAGTGAAAGGCTGAGATAGGTGAACAAGTTGACCTTTGTTCTCAGCATTGTAGATAGCGTTGTACGGTAGGTCATAGATGAACGCATCAACCTTACCATTGGCAACTTCTAGCACAGCTTCAGATTGAGTTTCATAAAGATTAACTTTCGCTTTAGGTAGATAGCGTTTAATCGCCTGCTCGCCTGTTGTGCCTAACTTAGTCGCCACAACAAAGTCGCTGCTGTTAAGATCACGGTAGTTGGCAATCTTGCCTTCGTGCTTAGGGTTCATCAGGATAGATTGACCAATAACAACATAAGGGTCAGCAAAGTTAACCTGAATGTTTCGCATTGGAGTAATCGTCATACCACCCATGATCATGTGGCATTTACCCGTTAGCAGCGTTGGAATAATCCCATCCCAAGCGGTATTAACAGGTACATATTTCACACCAATGGCACGAGCCATCTGTTTACCTAAATCGATGTCAAAACCAATATATTGACCATTTTTCGCCGTCATCTCAAACGGCATATAGCCAGAGTCAAAACAAACTTTTAACTCGCCAGACGCTTTAATGTCGTCAAGAATTGGATCAGCAAATGATGGTGCAGAGGCAGCTAACGACAGTGCGGTTACGCACAATAACTTTTTCATTGATATTCCCTTATCGATTGTAAAAAATTAGTTATAAAAACTAGAGCAAGAAAAACCATACTATACAATCCATTGAGAATCAAAGCCGAGCCGAACTGATATTAGCTGAAGTTATGTGCTGAAAATCGACGTATAAATCAGCATAAAGGGCGATTTTAAGATGAATAAACCACAAAGTCGCCACTCATCCAGTATATGAAAATGAATATCAAGCCAAAGTAAGACATTAACACTTTACAAACAAAAATCATCATTACTATCATCGACACGAGCGATTTCTAGTAATTTTGTCATTTACTCGAATTTTTGGAACGTAAATGGATTCAAAAGTCACAACCAAAACTATGAGATAAACCCTACAAACACACCAGAAAGCACCGGCCATATTAGAATCCTCGCTAATGATAGTATGCACAACACACTGATTCCTTATCTTTCCAACTTATAATAAAAGTGTGTATCTATGCGCCAATCAAAAGTAATGTTAACCACACCGAGCATACCTGTGCCCCTGAGAATACTAATACTTACCACTGCTCTGAGTTCCATGGGCTGTAGTGATGAAAACTCGTCATCGAAACCTGATGAAAGCCTCTCCTACTCGCTTTCTGCCACCAATCAGGTTGACACTGTTTCACGCAGTCGATGGGATGGTTATGACCTTGATGATATCAGCATAAAAAAAGTAAACGAAACAAGCATACAGCTGATCAATCACACACCAAGGTTTCTAGCCAATCCATTGCTTATGCTTAATCATTCTCTGTTCAAAGTTGAGCAATCTGTTCAACCCTTTGAAGTCATCACTCTTGAGTTGCCGCAACACATCATGCCTTTGAGCACTGCGCAATATGTCGAGGAGCAACCCTTCTTTAAAGCGCAGGTAGCGGCCTATGTGGATCCGAATGAAAGTAGTGATACCTATAGTGAACCCACATTAGAAAACATCGACCAATACGAAAAAGAGTTACGTGGTCTTAAGAATGTGCTGAACAACTACACCTACAGCAAGGAGTTTGTCTATTATATCGAAGAATATATGTCGGCAACGACATCGCAGACCCAGCTTACGAAAGAACAACTTGCTAAAGGACAATGGTGTGAGTTGCACCAAACTACGCACTCTCTTTTCTCACTACCTTCAAGTGGTGACTTTGCTCAATTTAAAGCTAACGATACTTCATCCAATAGCGATAAGCATTTGAGTTATATGATCCATAAACCAAGCGCCAGATACGGGATGCTTAATTCTGGTGGTTGGGGGCAAGCGACTATAGCTGATGGTTGGTTAGCCGTTCGAGATTTCCGCTTGCCTACAGAAGGTGCTGTTGCGCCAAAAGATACCTTTTTACATGAAAAAATGCACAACCATGGCTTTAATCACAGTGGAGGAATGACCTATGGTTATCCGGCACAAATCACTAACTTTGTGAGCCAATATTGGGGCGATAACTTCTATCAATTAGGCGCCGTAGAACAAGAAACACCGAGTTTAGCCGTGTTTTACCAAACCCAAGCTAGTGAAGAAGGCGTCAAAATAGCCTTTGAATTTGTCGATAAACAAGCCGATAGCGACTCAAGCAAAAGTATTGACCAGTTTTTACTGGTTGTTACCGACAGCCTTATGCTAAAAAGTGCTGAGCATATTGACTCCCAACAAGTCACAACACGACTTAACGCCGATAAAATAGCCAATGATGGTAATAGCTATATTTTTGATCAGATACCGACGATAACAGCACAAACTGTCGATGATATAAATAGTGCCGACTATCAAGCAGAAAAACTGGTGTTAACCTTTGCAACCCCCACCTCAGGGCAAGCAAATAGCATTGCTGCACCAACCACTCTTATGTTGAGCGCAGGCAGCAGCGACAACTTTATGCAGCAAGCGAATATCATCGTGAACTACCCCGGAACATTAGGCTATTTCACTCAAAATGACGAATACGAGTTTGACGGTCAGTATGTCTACACGGAAAAAGAAACGCTAGCCGATCCAGAAACTCAAGTGTTCACCCAAGACTATAAAACGTTCACACCAGAGCAAGCGTCAGATTATTGTGCAGAGAAACAACTCACTCTAGGACGACTTCAGCCTTGGGGATCAGAAGCTATGATGCAACTGCAGAGTGACTTTTATATTTATGGCTCACAGGTAGGCTTGTCATACGAAACGGGTGAACCTATTGCCGTCTCCGTACCGACGACATATCGCCCTAATTTTATTACTGAAGTGGCAGAAGGAGCCTTGATCGTCTGTGATAAGACAAACTAGCGATTTGGTGCTAGGTACTTTTTAATTTGCGAACAGTCTCTTGTTTAAAAAGGTATAATTGCAAACTTTTGATTAGCCTTAGATACAAAAAAGCCCCAGCGTTAGCTGAGGCTTTTTTGTTTAAATATGGTACCGGTGGGCGGACTTGAACCGCCACGCCCGAAGGCAACGGATTTTGAATCCGTCGTGTATACCAATTTCACCACACCGGCATCTTGGACTAATGTCCTTTGATGTTTGGCATTATACGTATGCCGTCGTTATGCGCAAGCGTAAAACACGCAATGCGCTTTTGTTTGCTGATTATTTCGCCACTCTGTGAGCTACTTCGGTGCTATGGGGTTTTCTCCGCAAGCAAGCTTGGCTATTCTGTGAGCCTACGGATTTTATATGAGTGATTCCATGAACGCACAATCTCTTCCTCCTGCTGGTCTTATTCGACGTTTGGCGGCTTTTGTCTATGATAGTTTCATTATTGCTGCGGTGGTTATGATGGCCGCTGGTGTGGTTGTCGCTTTACTGCAAGCCTTGGTTGCATCGGGAGTAATAAGCTACGCTCCCTATACCGATGTGGGCGACTTTCTAACATCTCATCCTTTCTGGGGACCGATTTATACTGCTTACCTTGCCATTGTCTGGATTGGTTTTCTCACTTTTTTCTGGGTAAGAGCCGGACAAACTCTTGGCATGCGAGCATGGAAACTTGAATTGCAAAACGAGCAAGGTGGACGAATCAGCACCACTCAAGCACTCATTCGTATTGCTACCTCAGCCTTTGGTCTCGCTAACTTACTGGTGCCCCTTGATCCACAAAAGCGTGGCTTTCATGATATTTGGGCCAAGACGCAAGTCGTGGTGCTGCCAAAAGCTCGCTAGGGCGAGCAATAGCAAGCTAAGTTATCAGACACAAAAAGTCATCAGACACAAAAAAAGCGCCTTATTCGGCGCTTTTTTGTTATTTCTCAATCATTAGGCTTTGAATGCTTTATACGCATTAATAAGACCGTTGGTTGAGCTATCGTGTGAGCTGATGGCACTGTCATCTGCTAGCTCTGGAAGGATTTGGTTCGCCAGTTGCTTACCAAGCTCTACACCCCACTGATCAAAGCTAAAGATATTCCAAATCACACCTTGGGTGAAGATCTTGTGTTCATACATGGCAATCAAGCTACCCAATGAACGAGGAGTGATCTGTTTTACCAAGATAGAGTTCGTTGGTCGGTTGCCCTCAAACACTTTAAATGGAACTAGGTCTTTTACCTCATCAGCGCTCTTACCGGCGGCTGTGAACTCCGCTTCCACCGTCTGTTTAGACTTACCGAATGCTAATGCTTCTGTTTGAGCAAAGAAGTTAGACATCAATTTCTGATGGTGATCACTCACTTGGTTATGAGAGAGTGCTGGCGCGATAAAGTCACATGGAATCAGCTTGGTGCCTTGGTGAATCAACTGATAGAAGGCGTGCTGACCGTTAGTACCCGGTTCACCCCAAATAATTGGACCTGTTTGGTAATCCACGGCATCGCCGTTACGGTCAGTAAACTTACCATTAGATTCCATGTTACCTTGTTGGAAATACGCAGCAAAACGATGCATGTACTGGTCGTACGGCAGAATCGCTTCTGACTCTGCACCATGGAAGTTATTGTACCAAATGCCGATCAACGCCAAGATAACCGGTACGTTGTCCGCAAGATCGGTTTCAGCAAAGTGCTTATCCATATCATGCGCGCCCGCTAGCAACTCTATAAAGTTGTCGTAGCCAACGGCAAGGACAATTGAAAGACCAATTGCTGACCATAGTGAATAGCGACCGCCAACCCAATCCCAGAACTCAAACATGTTGTCGGTATCGATACCAAACTCAGATACGGCTGTCGCATTGGTAGAGAGTGCCGCAAAGTGCTTGGCGACATGTGCCTCATCCGACGCGGACGCAAGGAACCAATCGCGTGCCGAGTGTGCGTTGGTCATGGTTTCTTGAGTCGTGAATGTTTTTGAAGCCACTAGGAATAACGTGGTTTCTGGATTCACTTTCTTGAGTGTTTCTGCGATATGAGTGCCATCAACGTTCGACACAAAGTGCATGTTGAGATGGTTGGTGTAAGGGGCTAACGCCTCAGTCACCATGTATGGACCTAAGTCCGAACCACCGATACCAATGTTAACCACATCCGTGATCGCCTTACCCGTATAACCTTTCCAGTCACCAGAGATGATGCGCTCAGAGAAGCCTTTCATTTTCTCTAGTACAGCGTTGACCGCTGGCATCACATCTTCGCCATTGACCATGATCGGTGTATTACTGCGGTTTCTTAGCGCAACGTGCAGTACGGAACGACCCTCAGTTTGGTTGATGGTGTCGCCAGAGAACATCGCTTTAATCGCACTTTGTAGATCGGTCTCATTCGCTAATGCAAACAGGTGCTGCATGGTTTCTTCAGTGATAAGGTTCTTGGAGTAGTCCAGCAACATATCAGAGCCAAAGCTTGTAGAGAATGTATTAAAGCGCTCTGCATCTTGAGCAAATAGCTCACCCAGTTCTAGGTCTTGAGCGGATTCAAAATGCGCAGTCAATGCCTGCCAAGCTTTGGTATGTGTCGGGTTAATGTTTTTCAACATGGTTTATCGTCCTAATTTATTTTTACTGTTTGCTTACTTCCCCCCAAGGAAGTAAGCCCCCCATTTCAATGGATTCTGTCGCAAATAGCGTTAGCTTTATCGACTCACCTTTCACTGATAACTGCACTAATATTAGTTCGTTAAGCTCGCTTTAGTCACAATCTAGCTTAATCAGGCTGCAAGTCAGTTTAATGAAACGCAATATAATCAAATAAAACTAACCACCACTTAATATGTGGTGGAAAGAAGAATAACTTCAATCTACCCAGCCAACCCTGTCCTAAGACAAACTTGAACTCCCTCACTATACAAAAGTATTATCATCAGTAACAACTCTCAGTTAAGGATTCTCTATGTGGCAACAGCAAACCCTATACTTTCAACAGTATACACGAGGCTTCCATCTCATCACATCAGAGGTGGTAAAGCAGTTACCACAGATTGAAGACTATCGTTGTGGCATGCTGCATCTTTTTATGCAGCACACTTCTGCAAGCTTAACACTGAATGAAAATGCCGATCCTACCGTGCGTCAGGATATGGAAGCGCACTTTAATCACTTTGTGCCGGAGAATGCGCCTTATTACCGACATACCTATGAGGGTTGGGATGATATGCCCGCTCATATCAAAAGCTCACTCTTAGGCGTTAACATAACCATACCTATTATCAATGGACGCTTGGCTTTAGGGACTTGGCAGGGGATTTATCTGGGTGAGCATAGAAATCATGGGGGTGAACGCCAAGTCATCGCGATGCTACAAGGAGAATGCTACAGAGGGAATTAAGGTAGCTAGGTTCGCTACCTTAATAAAGCAGGGGAGATTCAATTACTGGTGATAACACATCTCGACACGAGACGTCAGCTTAGTCACCAATTCGTATGCGATGGTGCCGATATAGTGAGCCACTTGCTCTGCGGGAAGTGCCTCGCCCCAAAGCGTCGCTTCATCACCGACTTTATCTACTGCATCCGGTCCAAGGTCGACGGTCAGCATATCCATGGAGACTCGCCCAGCGATAGGCACAATGCGACCATTCACTAACACTGGCGTGCCATTAGGTGCCGTTCTTGGGTAGCCATCACCATAACCAATGGCGATAACACCCACTTTAGTGTCTCGCTCGCTGGTCCAAATGCCACCGTAACCAACACTTTCGCCTTTTTTTACCTCACGCACAGCAATAAGATGCGACTTTAGCGTCATTACTGGCTGATATCCCAGATCTTGGGCATTTTTCTCCACAAATGGGGACACGCCATACATGATAATACCAGGTCGAATCCAATCGTAATGACTCATCGGCCATGCCAAAAAGCCAGCTGATGCCGCCATGGAACGCTCGCCATTTTGCTGTGAGGTCAATCTTTCAAACAAGGCAATTTGTTCATTGGTGACTGAATTATCTAATTCATCAGCACTACCAAAGTGGCTCATATAACGCAGAGGTTTCGCCACGTTCGGGCAACGGTTTAGGCGCTCTACAAACTCGGTGTACTGCTCTTCACGGATGCCAAGGCGGTGCATACCGCTGTCAATCTTTAACCAGACAACAACGGGGACATCAAGTTCAGCCTGTTCAAGCGCTTCAAGCTGCTCAACACAATGAATCACTGTTTGGATATTGTTGGTCACCAAGATAGGCAAATCGTTAGCAGAATAGAAGCCTTCCAGTAGCAAAATTGACTTCACAATCCCTGTCATACGCAGTTGCAGAGCTTCCTCAATGCGAGCGACGCCAAAACCATCCGCCTGAGTGGCATGTTTAGCGATCGTATTCAGACCATGACCATAACCATTGGCTTTTACCACCGCCATGACTTTGCTGTTCGGCGCTTCTTGTTTGATGCGCTGCAAGTTATGAGACAACGCAGATAAATTAATATGTGCGGTGGCCGCTTTCATATAACTCATACGCTGCCCTACTCTTCGTCAAACGCAGGACCTGCGTAATTGTCAAAGCGCGAGTATTGACCTTGGAATGTTAAACGTACCGAGCCGATAGGACCGTTACGTTGCTTACCTATGATGATTTCTGCAATCCCTTTTAGAGTGCTGTCCGGATGATAAACCTCATCACGATAGATAAACATGATTAAGTCCGCATCCTGCTCGATCGAGCCTGATTCACGCAAATCCGAGTTTACTGGACGCTTATCGGCTCGTTGCTCCAAGGAACGGTTAAGCTGGGAAAGCGCCACCACAGGCACATTAAGTTCTTTGGCCAAGGCTTTGAGTGAGCGTGAGATCTCAGCGATTTCCAAGGTACGGTTATCGGACAATGACGGAACGCGCATTAACTGCAAGTAGTCGACCATGATAAGGCTTAAACCACCATGTTCACGTGCGATACGTCGTGCACGGCTTCTCAGTTCCGTTGGAGTCAGACCTGAACTGTCGTCGATGAACATGTTTTTCTTTTCCATCAACAAGCCCATGGTAGTCGAGATCTTCGCCCAATCTTCGTCATCAAGTTGACCTGTACGGATCTTAGTTTGGTCAACGCGTGAAAGCGATGCCAGCATACGCATCATCAACTGATCCGCTGGCATCTCTAGCGAGAAAATTAGCACCGGTTTCTCTTGCGCCATTGCGGCATTTTCGCACAGGTTCATGGCAAAGGTGGTTTTACCCATCGACGGTCTTGCCGCAACAATAACCAAGTCAGAACCTTGCAGACCGGCGGTTTTCTTGTTGAGATCATTAAAGCCCGTGTTAACACCGGTGACGCCATCTTGCGGGGTTTTATAGAGGATTTCGATGCGCTCAAGGGTCTTTTCAAGAATAGAGTCCACGTTCTGTGGTCCCTCATTCTCACTGGTGCGTCCCTCTGCGATAGCAAATACTTTGCTCTCGGCAAGGTTAAGCAGTTCGTCCGAGTCTCGACCTTGAGGATCATAGCCTGAGTCAGCAATCTCATTGGCGACACCAATGAGGCTTCTCACTAAGGCACGTTCCGCAACGATACCAGCATAAGCGTTAATGTTGGCGGCACTCGGGGTGTTTTTAGCCAGATCCGTTAGATAAGCAAAGCCCCCAACATCTTCAAGCTGTTCGCGCTGCTCTAGGTATTCAGATAGGGTGATCAAGTCAAGAGGATGACTATCTTCCAGCAACGCCTTAATACCTTCAAAAATAAGGCGATGTGGGCGACTGTAAAAATCAGAAGCGACAACCTTTTCCGCGACTGTGTCCCAGCGAGCATTATCTAATAAAAGACCACCAAGCACAGACTGCTCTGCTTCAAGCGAATGTGGAGGTACTTTGATCGCATCCACTTGAGCATCTTTGACTTTTTGATTTCGGTTTTCCGCCATGACCCTATCCGACTAATCCCACTACAAACTACAGCCGACCATTATACTTAAATTAGGCGTTACCTAAAGCAAAGAAACTCACTGACTTTATACCCAAGTCACCTCAAGATACGAGGTTCAACTAGGTCCTTGAGGTAACTTGGGTATAGACACTATTTGACAGTAAAATTTGACCTATTGCTGACGATCGGCGAATATTCGATAAATATAATCCGTACCCCATCTTTTAATCGCGAGGTTCTAGTGCCAAAAAAGTTACTGCTTAGTCTGTGCTTAGTGACTGCGCCTGCGATATTTGCTGAAGAGTTTTCTTCCACTGCCACTGTTTCTGCCACTGTTTCTGCCACTGATAGTGATGGTGACAGTGACGAAACTTCCCCACCGCCAAAGCCATTACACTCAGAGATAGAGTTTGGTTATCAATCTCACTCAGGTAACACAGACTCGCAATCCCTGAATGCGCGCATCGCGGCGGAATACATAGAAGGACGCCACCGTACCAGTGGTGAATGGAAATACTATCAGCTTTACAAAGATGGGGAAGAGGACAAAAACCAACACAACTACTTGGCACAAAGCGACTATAAGCTGGGGCCCCGTAGCTATTTGTATGGTAACTATAACGGCGTGAGTTCGTTATATAACTCCTATTATGAAGACCATACGCTGTCTATCGGTTTTGGTTATCAGTTGAGTAATACTGAGCAATTGCTATTGGAATTCGAAGCCGGTCCGGGTTATCGCTATCAAGAGCCTAATTTGGATGAAATTGATGATGATGACATTATCTTTCCCAATACGGTGAAAGAAGCCATCGTAAGAGCAAACCTCAACTTAGTGTGGAATCCTCTCGCCACGCTCTCATTCGGCAGTAAGTTGACCGTGACAATGGGTGATAGTAACTCTCGTTATGACACCGAGCTCAATGCGACCAATGCCATTACCGAAACCATTGCACTGAAGATTGTCTACAGCAGTCAGTATCACGATAAAGTGCCCGGTGATCTGAGTAAAAATGACAGCATTTTCACTGTTAATCTACTATTCAAATTCTAATTCTATTTTTCAGACATAAAAAAACACCCGCCGAAGCGGGTGTTTTGGTGTTCTTGTAACTGAAAATTACTCAGCAGCAACAACTTGTAGGTTGATAGTAGCAAATACTTCAGAATGAAGTTGGATGCTGATTTCAAACTCACCAGTTGTACGTAGAGCACCTTCAGGTAGGCGAACTTCGCTCTTAGCAACTTCAACGCCAGCCGCAGTGATTGCGTCAGCGATGTCACGAGTACCGATAGAACCGAATAGTTTGCCTTCGTCACCAGCTTTAGAAGCGATAACAACAGCTTCTAGAGCGTTAACTTTCTCAGCGCGCGCTTCAGAAGCAGTTAGTTGCTCAGCAACTTTAGCTTCTAGTTCAGCACGACGAGCTTCGAACATTTCAACGTTAGATTTAGTTGCCATTACAGCCTTACCTTGTGGGATAAGGAAGTTACGAGCGTAACCAGATTTAACGTTAACTGTATCGCCAAGACCACCTAGGTTACCGATTTTATCAAGTAGAATAACTTGCATTGCTTAATCCTCTTTCTAAATAAACGGTGCCGATTACTGATGCTTGTCAGTGTAAGGCAGTAGAGCTAGGTAGCGTGAACGCTTGATTGCACGAGCTAGCTGACGTTGATACTTAGCGCTAGTACCAGTGATACGGCTAGGTACGATTTTACCAGCTTCAGTGATGTAGTTTTTAAGAGTTGCTACGTCTTTGTAATCAATCTCTTGTACGCCTTCTGCAGTGAAACGGCAGAATTTACGACGACGGAAGAAACGAGCCATGGGCTATCTCCTGATCTTAAATTTGAGTCTTGTTGCAGCAATAACCTGCCTGTAAACAGTCAGAGTTATTACCTCGAACTAACTAGAGTAATAAATTACTCAGCTGCTGCTTCTTGGCTAGCTTCGCTGCGCTCTTCACGACGAGGAGCACGCTCTTCTTTCTGCTTAAGCATGATAGAAGGCTCAGTGATAGCTGCTTTAGTACGCATAATCATGTTACGTAGAACTGCATCGTTAAAACGGAAAGCAGTTTCTAGCTCATCAATAGCTTCTTGTGGCGCTTCAACGTTCATAAGAACGTAGTGAGCTTTGTGAAGCTTGTTGATTGGGTAAGCCAGTTGACGACGACCCCAATCTTCTAGACGGTGGATAGTACCGCCAACTTCAGTGATAGAACCAGTGTAACGCTCGATCATGCCAGCAACTTGCTCGCTTTGATCAGGGTGCACCATGAATACGATTTCGTAATGACGCATAGGTTGCTCCTTACGGATTATTAGCTTCCACGAGTGGCCCGGTCGTCCAGAGGAAGCAAGGAACGAATAAAATTGACCGAGAAATAAGGACGGCAGATGTTACTGAATGAGTGAGAAATAAGCAAGCGATTTTATGTGCAATTTTTCAATCAACATCAGCTGGCACTGTATTCCGCACACCCGTGCGAATTATTCATCGGCATAGATCTTCACCAGCAATTCATTATCACTATTTAATGAGGCGCGATACATGCCAGAACTGTTCATTGCAAAATGGATATTCCCCTGCGCATCCACCGCGATCAAACCACCCTCTCCACCCATGGTTTTTAGCTCACCTTGAATAACACTTTCACAAGCTTGGTGAATATCCTCTTTAAGATAACGCATACGCGCCGCCACATCGCTCGCGACCGTTTTACGAATAAAATACTCACCCATCCCCGTCGTAGACACCGCCACGTTGCCATTTTCCGCAAAGGTACCTGCGCCAATAATCGCCGTGTCACCAACACGCCCATACTGCTTGTTGGTGATGCCTCCGGTACTGGTCGCCGCAGCAAGGTTCCCTTGCTTATCTAAAGCGACGGCTCCAACAGTGCCATACTTTTTATCATCCGGATATTTAGACTCAGAGAGCGCAAACTGCCCTTTCTGTTTCATCGACATCAACTGCTCATAGCGTCGTTCTGTGTAGAAATAGTCTTGCTCGGTGTAGTCATGACCATTTTCAAAGGCAAACTTTTCAGCGCCCTCACCAATCAGCATCACATGCTCGCTATCCAACATCACATCTTTAGCCAGTTCAATCGGGTTTTTAATATGCTTAATGCCCGCTACCGCACCGGCGTCCATTTGCTTGCCATGCATCACCGACGCATCCATTTCGACCATTTCAGTATGGGTTAATACCGAACCTTTTCCGGCATTAAACAATGGCGAGTCTTCTAATACCTTCACCGCAACCACAGCCGCGTCTAAAGCATCGGCACCCGTTCGCAACAATGTCTCGCCCGCCTGTACAGCTCGAGCTAGGGTTTCTGTGATTTCTTGATGCAACTCTGGTGTCATCTGCTCGCGTAAAATCGTGCCAGCACCGCCATGAACGGCAATAGCAAAGGGTTGGGACATACCGACTTCCTTGTGATTGAGTTTTGGATTGTGAGGTATTAATAGCAAAAGCCAAACTTTATTGGTAGTGCTGAGGTTGTCGGAATATGAAGGAGGAAGTATCTGAGTCTTTCTGCATTCCCCCCCTCTTTACTTTAATATCTATCGTCATCCCTGCATTATATAACGTCACCCCTGCACTATATAACGTCATCCCTGTGAAGGCAGGGACCTACTCACCACAAGCGCCCCACTCAGCTAGATTCCTGCCTTCGCGGGAAAGACGTAAATAAACAGGAAGGACGTAAATAAACAGGAAGGACGTAAACAGTGGGAAAACACAGTGGCTCAAAGAGATAGAAGCCGAAAGGTGAAAGCTGTGAAAAACTTAAATTCTAAAAGATTCAAAAACCTAGATTCACACGAGAACATTGGCAATGCGGCGAGATAAATGTTGGAATCGCTCGAATAGTCGAACTCTATAAAAAATGAAATGCTGACATAAAATAAGACCTCCAAAATGGAGGCCTTATTAAAAAGATAAGATTAGTGAGACTTGCAGTCACCACCGCCACCGCAGCAGCCTTCTTTCTCTTCACCTTCGTCGCTGCTACAACAGCCTTCTTCACCGTCACCGCCACAGCAACCACCGCCTTGGTGGATGTGACCGTGTTCGATTTCTTCCGCTGTCGCTTCACGAATTGCAACCACTTCAACGTCAAACGTCAAAGTTTGACCTGCAAGCATATGGTTGCCATCAACCACAACTTCATCACCATCAACTTCTGTTACTTCAACAGGAATTGGACCTTGGTCAGTATCCGCTAGGAAGCGCATGCCTACTTCAATTTCATCCACACCTTGGAATACGTCAGCAGGGACACGTTGAACAAGTGCGTCGTTGTGTTCGCCGTATGCGTCTTCTGGAGTCACAGTTGCAGAGAACTTCTCACCCGCTTCTTTGCCTTCTAGCTCTTTTTCTAGACCTACGATTAAGTTGTTATGACCGTGTAGGTAATCTAGAGGTGCATCAACAGTAGACTGGTCTACAACAACACCGTCTTCAGTTTTTACTTGGTACGCTAGGCTTACTACCGAGTTTTGAGTAATTTTCATGTCAACTCCAAATGATTGGCTTAGAGGAATGTCCTCAACAAAAAGTGCCGCACGTTGGCGGCCTATGCTTGTCATTATACCTAAGTTACCTCAAGATGCGAGGTTCAGCGAGGTCCTCTGAACTCTGCATCTTGAGGTAACTCAGATATATGGGGGATTAAAAATGGAAACTCAATCATTGCGGCTTAAAAATGCCAATCAATTCCTCACTACCACGTTCACTCTGCTCAACAGATTTTGGCTTTCTCTGCTCGGTGAACTGACATTCAACACACTCTACCCACTCAATATTTTGCTCAATCCACCAGCGCAGGCTGTCTTGTTGTGAACACTTGGGACAGACCGCTCCAGCAATAAATCGTTTTTTCATAATCACTACTCTTGTAACGCTTCCAGTTGAGCTTTTTGGATTTAATCCCAAAAATTTCTCGATTGACGATCGTTCTCCATTTCACGATCGAATATTTCTTCTAATTCTTTACGTGCCTCTTTTGAACGCTGGGCAAGTTGTTTATCTTCACTATGCTGAGGTAATAGCTCTTTCAGCATGGCATTATCTAATTTTTTGAAATGCGCTTCGGCGCGTTTGGCTTCATAAGGATGAAAGCCCAGTTCGATAAGTGTTTGACGACCAAGATCCAAAGCGCCTAAGAAAGTTTCTCGAGAATAGGAACTGACGCCATGGCTCATTAATTGATACGCTTCCACACGACTGCGTGCGCGAGCCAACACTTTAAGATTGGGAAAATGTTGATGGCAAATATCGACCACATTCATCACCTCTTCCGGTGAATCGGTACACACCACAATCGCTTCCGCTCGTTCAGCTCCTGCGGAGCGCAGCAGGTCAATCTGAGTCGCATCACCATAAAACACCTTATAGCCATACTTCCTTAACAGATGGATCTGACTGGCATCGCTTTCTAAAATCGTCACCCTCACCTTGTTGGCATACATCAAGCGACCAACGATCTGCCCAAAGCGACCAAAGCCGGCAATAATGACTTTAGGTTGACGATCTTCAACATCGCTTTGTAGTGACTCAAACTCTTGTGGATTGAGCGAGCGCTCAAACCACTTTTTCTGCGCCATCAACAGCAGCGGCGTAGTCACCATCGACAAGCTGACCACGACCAATAAAAACGACGATTCATTCTGTGCGAGTAGCCCCTGACTGCTCGCAGCGGTAAAAATCACAAAGGCAAATTCACCACCTTGGCTCAAAATTGCCGCCATCTTGCTGCGCGCTTTAGCGCGAATACCAAATAAACGAGCGAGTAAATAGAGCAGCAAGCCTTTAATCACAATCAATGCCGTCACGGCTGCCAAAATTTCCAATGGTGAAGCAAACAGCAGACCGAGATTCACCGCCATACCCACGGCGATAAAAAACAGCCCCAATAGCAAACCTTTAAATGGCTCTATAGCGGTTTCCAGCTCATGACGATATTCACTCTCCGCTAACAGCACTCCAGCCAAGAATGTCCCCAATGCCATAGAAAGACCGAGCTTTTGCATAAAGGTCGCAATACCAATCACCAAAAGCAGCGCCGCCACGGTGAAGAGTTCGCGCACGCCACTGAGCAAAACATAACGAAACAGAGGACGAATCAGGTAATGACCGCCAATCACTAAGCCTGCAACCCCTGCCAACATCCACAAAATATCATCCCAATTACCACTGGTATTGCCTGCTAATACCGGCAACATGGCGAGCATAGGAATCACGGCAATGTCTTGGAATAATAGAACCGCAAAGCCGGACTGACCTGTCTCTCCCCCGGCTAGCCCTTGCTCTTCAATCACTCGTAATGCAATCGCGGTTGAAGAGAGCGCTAACCCCATACCGATAACAAGACTGGTTTGCCAACTAAGCCCAAACATAGAAACTAACGCGGAGAGTACGCATGTGGTCACCACAACTTGCGCTCCTCCTAATCCCAATATCGGTACTCGCATCTGCCACAGTTTTTTCGGGTTGAGTTCCAGTCCAATTAAAAACAGCAGTAAAACCACACCAAACTCGGCGAAGTGTAAGATTTCATCCACATCACTAATCAGTCCGAGTCCCCATGGACCAATTGCGATACCGGCAAGCAAATAGCCGAGTACCGAGCCTAACCCCAAACGCTGAGCAATCGGCACCGCCACCACCGCCGCGCCAAGAAAAATCACACTGCTTTGCAACAGGTCATTGGTCATAATTGCTCCCCCTTGTTCTCTTCCGAAATGTCTACAACGGGGTTAAGCAGCCAATGGCGGTATCGCTTGGCATGCTGCTGCTGGGTTTGTTGGTCGACTCGCCGCGCCCAATAAAGCACTAAGGGCTCCACCCAATGCATCTTACAAAGGGCGGCGGTCAACTCGAAAGGTTGCAAGATTTGCTCTAAGGGATATTTGTTGTAACCGGTTTGGCTAAAAGCCGATTTCTGGCCTCCGGTCGTAATGACACTGCGCCAAATCTTGCCTTCAAGGGCGCAATCATCGCCAAACGCAAAGCCTTTGCCCACAACGCGATCAATCCACTCTTTAAGTAATGCAGGACACGAGTACATATAGAGCGGGTGTTGAAACACAATAACGTCATGCTCAAGCAACAGTTGGTGTTCGGCTTTGACGTCGATAAAAAAGTCGGGATAGAGAGAGTAGAGATCACGGAATGTCACATGACTCAAACCTTTAATCGCCTCAACCAGCATTTGATTGACCACAGAGTTGTGTGGCTCAGGGTGAGCATAAACGACGAGGACTTTGCCGCTACGGGGGATCTGGCTGTTTGCGTACTTCATTCCGTGAAATGTTCCCTTTTATCGCGTTGATCATTGTTTTGCTGCTTTGCTTCTCGCGCTTTAAATCAAGTTGTTAATGGTTGGTTAAGTATACGTATCTAATCTGGGTTTTCCCATCATAACGCAAAACGGATAATGATCGACATTTATCCGCTTTGCCCCTAGTATTCGAGAGCAATCAATCAAAGGCTCTATAGATAACCATGATCACCTTCTCTGACATTCAACTGCTTCGTGGTGGAAAACCACTTCTTGACCAAGCTAGCGCAACCATTCACCCCGGCGATAAAGTCGGTCTAGTCGGCAAAAATGGTTGTGGTAAATCCACACTATTTGCCTTGCTGAAAGACGAACTCACTATTGATGCAGGCTCATTTCATCAGCCTTCTGGCTGGGAATTAGCTTGGGTGGCACAGGAAACGCCGGCGCTAGAGCGAACCGCGATTGAATATGTGATTGATGGTGACCGAGAATACCGCGCACTGGAACAAGCCCTCGTTGACGCTGAGCAGCAAGACAACGGCACTTTAGTCGCAGAGTTGCACGGTAAAATTGAAGTGATTGGTGGCTACAGTATTCGCGCTCGAGCAGCAGAGCTACTTGATGGACTTGGCTTTAGCCAAGAACAGATGAGTTGGAATCTTACTCAGTTCTCTGGTGGTTGGCGCATGCGTTTAAACTTGGCACAAGCGCTATTGTGTCGCTCTGACCTGTTATTGCTTGACGAACCGACCAACCACTTAGATCTCGATGCCGTGATGTGGCTGGAGCGATGGTTACAGAACTATCCGGGCACGCTGATTTTGATTTCCCACGACCGCGATTTTCTTGACCCGATTGTGGGTCGCATTATCCATATTGAAAACCAACAGCTTAATGAGTACACCGGTAACTACTCATCATTTGAAGAACAACGCGCGCAAAAGCTCATCCTGCAACAGGCTCAGTTCCAGAAGCAACAAAAGCAGATGTCACATATGCAGAAGTACATTGATCGCTTCCGCTATAAAGCGTCTAAAGCTCGTCAGGCGCAAAGCCGAATCAAGGCGCTTGAGCGTATGGAAAAAGTATTACCTGCGCAGTTTGATAACCCGTTCAGTTTTGAGTTTAGAGAGCCTGCGGCGTTACCGAACCCAATCATTATGATGGACGATGTCTCTGCGGGTTACGATGACAATATTATCCTAGAAAAAATTCGCCTCAATCTGGTGCCCGGTAGTCGCATTGGTCTATTGGGTCGCAACGGTGCCGGTAAATCGACCCTGATTAAACTGCTATCCAATGAGTTGAACGCAAAGGGCGGCGACCTTACCTACTCGCAAGGGGTAAAGATTGGTTACTTTGCTCAGCATCAACTGGAAACATTGCACCCTGAAGAGACGCCACTGCAACACCTGATGCAAATTGCGCCCAATCATACCGAACAACAGCTTCGTGACTATCTGGGTAGCTTTGGTTTTCAAGGCGATAAAGCGTTAGAAAAAGTCGCGCCTTTCTCCGGGGGCGAAAAGGCTCGTCTGGTGCTGGCACTCGTCGTCTGGCAAAAACCCAATCTATTGCTCCTCGATGAACCCACCAACCACCTTGATTTGGATATGCGTCAAGCACTCACTTTTGCTCTGCAAACCTTTGAAGGGGCAATGGTCATTGTCAGTCACGACCGTTACCTACTACGCGCAACAACAGACGATCTATACTTAGTTCATGACCGTCAGGTTGCCCCTTTTGATGGTGATCTTGTCGATTACTACAAGTGGCTCACCGAGCAGCAACGTCAAGAGCGCAAAGAGAGCCAAGAGAACGAACCTGACAAAAGCAGCCACAATAGCGCCGCTGCCAAAAAAGAACAGAAACGCAAAGAGGCTGAGTTTAGAAAACAGACCGCTCCGATTCGTAAATCCCTGCAAAGTTTAGAAAAGCAGATGGATAAGTTGAGTTCCGCACTAACAGAAGCGGAAACACAATTATCGGATTCATCCCTGTATGACGCGGAAAATAAGTCTAAACTCAATGAGATACTCGCTAAGCAAGCATCGAACAAATCCGAACTGGAAGAAGTAGAGATGGAGTGGATGAGCTTGCAAGAGCAACTTGAAGAGATGGAACAGGAATTCAGCCAATAATGACAACAACGACTCAATCTAAGTCACTTACCCACGAAGCGCTATGGCAATTTAGCCTAGCCTACTACGCTGAGCGCGGTGTGAAAGAAGCTTGTCTGAGTCTGCAGAATCATTATCACGGCAACGTTAACCTGCTGCTGCTACTTAAATGGTTAGACGTGAATCATCTGGCTTTTACTTTAGAGCAATGGCCGCAAGTAAAAGCCAGCCTTGATGCCAGTGAACAATTACTGGCTCAATATCGGCAACTGCGTAAACAGCTAAAAACACAGGTTACCGATACCCTCTATCGCGAGGCTCTCAATTTCGAATTGTCCCTTGAGCAGCTGCAACAATCCCACCTTATTGAAACCATTAACAGCCTGCCCTTAGCCACTACATCCGCCTCACACTTAGTCGATATGTACTGCCAAGAACTAGGGGCTGATCACCTATGCCAACACTTTGATGATGGCGCTGACACTACCAAATAAACGCAATACACAGCACCGTTAGTAACGACATCACGCGGTTAAAGCGACGCCACGCCAAGGGGGTTGACAGCCACTGACGAATAACAATTCCAAACCCCACCCATACCGAAGAAGTTGGCAGTTGCACCAGTAAAAAAGTGGCACAAATAACCGCTAGAGATTGCCAATACTGCTCCCCCGGCAGAGAAAACGAGCTGACTGCGGTGATACACATCATCCAAGCTTTTGGATTAATATATTGAAATAAAATAGCCTCAAAGGAGTTCATCGGTTTGATATCTTCCGCCTCATCTTCCGCCCCTCTCTTAGCCGTCAAGATTCGCCAAGCAAGATACAACAGATAAGCACTGCCTAACCATTTCAGAACCTCTTGCACCACAGGATAAGAAGTAAACACAACCCCGAGTCCCGCACCATTAAGCAGCAGCAAGCTAATAAGACCAACACCGATACCGATGAAGTGCGGGATCGACCGAATATAGCCAAAGTTAGCGCCCGAATTCGTTAACATAACATTATTCGGTCCAGGTGTTCCTACCATCACAATCGCAAATAGGGCTACCGCCCAAACAAATCCACTGTCCATGTTCGCCCCTTATTGTATGGGTACAATTTAAAGATAAAGGTTGAAAAATACGCTTTTTGTCGACAAAATAACCATAACAATGGGATTGAATTGATGCAAAAGGTTTATTGTCACCATGACAATTGAAGAAATGGAACTTAACCGACACGGTAGTGTGCCGATCTACAAACAGATCGCCGATCAAATTGGTGCGAGGATCGACAACGGAACCTTGCTAAGCAACAGCAAGTTACCCACCCATCGCTGGCTTGCGGATCGGCTTGAGGTCACCGTGGGGACCATCACAAGAGCCTACGCTGAATTGGAGCGCCGCGGACACATAGAAGCCCGAGTGGGTGCTGGCACCTTTGTTGTTGATCACAACAAGCCGAGTTGGGCATTTGAACAAGATCCCAGTGACGAATTAGAGTGCCATTTGGGATACAATATTCCACCACGGTTTGATCGCAGCGATATGTTGCAATCCGCGATGCAACGCATCGCCACCTCACCACAACACCTCAATCAAATCATGCTCTATCAATCCCCAACCGGCATCGAGAGTCACAAAGGGGTGGTATGTAATTGGATGAGGGCGCAGCAGATCCATCTCAATCCGCAATCCATGTTGTTTAGCTCAGGTGCCCAGCACGCCATCCAACTGATCTTGGATACCTTTAGTCGCGCGGGAGACACGATCCTCGTTGAGCAATACACCTATCCAGGGATCATCAATGTGGCGAAGCAAAACCAACTCACCCTAAAAGGGGTTGAGATGGATAAGTATGGTGTCTTACCCGAATCGTTAGAGTTGTGCTGCAAACGTTATTCACCTCGATTGATCTATCTCATTCCAACCTTACAAAACCCCACCACCGCAGTGATGCCAATACAGCGCAGGCGAGAGATCCTCGACATCTGCAAGAGATACGACGTCTACGTGATTGAAGATGATATCAATAGCCTATTGCTAGACAATGCCCCCGAGCCCATGGTTAACCTAGCGCCAGAGTCCGTGCTGTATATTGGGGCTTTCTCTAAGTTTTTGGCTCCGGGTTTAAGGGTAGGCTTTATCCATGCCCCCGAGAGATTGTATCCACAATTAACGAGCACCCTACAAAATCATTGCTGGATGGTCAGTCCGTTACTGACATCCTTGACCTGCGAGATGCTTTCCAAAGGTGATGCAGACAAAAGTTTGCAGATCATCAAACAAGAAATGAACGCTAGAATAGAAATTGCAGTACAAAAACTCAAAGGGTTCGAATTCACCGTCCAGCAAGGCGGCTTTCATCTATGGTTAACGCTGCCTCAACACTGGCGATTGAGCGATTTTATTGCCCAAGCCACTATGAACAAAATCAACGTGAAAAGCAGTGAACTCTTTGCACTACCGGGCAATGCTGTGACACCAGCGATTCGCTTGTCACTCAGTTCTCCACAAAGCATTGAACAGATGCGTCGCGGGCTAGACACCCTAGTCACACTGTTAAATCACACACCGACAGGCGAGTTTACACTATGACAAAACCCAGCTTTATCGCAGCAAAAGGGCTTCGCAACCCTCACCTACAAACCCTGCTTCCGCGCATCGTTCGTCGTCGGCCCCTGTTTACACCTCACTGGGAAACATTGGAAACCCCCGACGGTGATTTTGTGGAACTGGCTTGGAGTGAACAACCTAACAACGAGCTTAACAAGCCTATTTTTGTGCTGTTTCATGGACTTGAGGGGAGTTTTTCTAGCCCCTACGCTAATGGCTTGATGCATGCTTTCGCGCAACAAGGATGGCTATCGGTCATGATGCATTTTCGAGGCTGTGGTCCAACACCGAATCGCTTAGCTCGCAGTTATCATTCGGGCGAAATTGGCGATGCAAGACACTTTCTGACGATGCTGGACGAGCGCTATCCAAACAGTAACAAGGTGGCAGTCGGCATCAGTTTGGGGGGCAATATGCTGGTGAATTATCTTGCTCACTATCAAGATGACACCAAGTTAACAGCAGCCAGTGTGGTGTCAGCACCGCTTGACTTAGCGGCGTGCTCACAGAGAATTGAACAGGGGTTTTCCAAAGTTTATCGTAACTATCTGCTCACCTCGATGAAGAAAAACAGTTTGAAAAAAATCACGCTGCTCAATAATGAACTGGGACTGACTCCGGAAAAGATCAACAGCACGCGTAAACTGTACCAGTTTGATGATCTGATTACCGCGCCACTGCATGGCTTTCGCAACGCAAATGACTATTATCAGCAATGTTCTGGTCTCGCTCGCCTATCTGAGATCACGATCCCGACCCAGATTATCCATGCTAAGGACGATCCCTTTATGACGGACGCCGTGATCCCAAAACAACCACTGCCTGAAAATATTCACTACTGCCTACAGCAACATGGTGGACATGTGGGATTTGTTACTGGCAGCCTTAAGCAGCCTCAATTTTGGTTGGAGCAGATACTGCCTGAATGGCATCAAAGTTTTACTTAGCGGAGACCTTAGACCAGTGCCGCATAACAAGGCAGATTGAGCCGTATGTTCTATACTGCTTCTTCGACTCAATTTTAACGGTCACTTGCAAGTTGCTAGAATCCTTTCCAATACCTCCTCTGCCTTTGCTGGCGATTCGGTATATAATTGGGTTTCTTAACGACAACAACAGCAACGTTAGCTTGAATAGCGAGTCGCGATAATACTGATTCGCTGTTATAACAATTCATTGTCATAGCCATTTGCTGTCAAAACCATTTGCAGTTAAAACCATTGGCTGTCAAAACATAAAGAGAAACAAGATGATCATCCCTTGGCAAGAGATTAATCCTGATACATTGGATAACCTGCTCAAAGAGTTTGTATTGAGAGAAGGGACGGATTACGGAGAAATAGAAAGCTCGCTAGAACAAAAAATCACATCCGTAAAACAGCAGTTAAGCAACGGCGACGCGGTCATCGTCTACTCGGAACTCCATGAGACCTTTGATATTAAATCGAGTCGTTCGCTGAATTATTGAACCCTCAACCCACTATTGAATCTAATCGAGACTATCGTTTAGTTCCAACACAGGAAGTGTTATGTCTGCAAAACATCCTATCATTGCTGTCACCGGCTCATCTGGCGCGGGGACAACAACATCATCAGAAGCGTTCAGAAAAATGTTTAATATGATGAACGTCAAAGCGGCATTTGTAGAAGGAGATAGTTTTCATCGCTACACCCGCCCAGAAATGGATGTCGAGATACGTAAAGCTAAAGAACAAGGCAAACACATCAGTTACTTTGGTCCGCAAGCCAATGATTTCCCAGGTTTGGAGCAATTCTTCAAAACCTATGGTGAAGATGGTACAGGTCAATATCGCCGTTACCTGCATTCTTTTGATGAGGCAGTTCCTTACAATCAGATGCCCGGCACCTTTACGCCATGGCAAGATCTACTGCAAGGCTCAGATGTTCTTTTTTATGAAGGGCTTCACGGTGGGGTTGTTGACGGCGAGGTCAATGCAGCAAAGCATGTCGATTTGCTCATCGGCATGGTGCCGATTGTCAACTTAGAGTGGATTCAGAAGTTTGTCCGAGACACGCGAGACCGTGGACATTCAAGAGAAGCGGTGACTGACTCAATTGTGCGTTCGATGGATGATTATCTCAGCTACATCACGCCACAGTTTTCTCGCACCCATATCAACTTCCAAAGAGTGCCAACCGTTGATACTTCCAACCCGTTAAATGCCAAGGGCATTCCAAGTCTGGATGAAAGTTTTGTGGTTATTCGCCTCAGGGGCATTAAGAATGTTGACTTCCCGTACCTACTCGCCATGATAGAGGGGTCGTTTATGTCACGTCATAACACCATTGTTGTTCCTGGTGGAAAAATGAGCTTCGCAATGGAATTAATTGTTCGCCCCATCCTCCAACAACTTATCGAAACCGGTAAAATTGGCTAGGGCTTCTCAGGTAAAATGCCTGAGTGGACATGGTGTTTTTTTATACCGTGATCATAAGCACATTTTTGTATAGAAAAATGTGGATTTGATACGATTAAAATCAAGAAATCAGACTAAAAAAGCGCTACTATTCTTATCAATAAAGAAGTCGGCTTGCGCTGACTTCACCATGCTTTTATGCTAGTAGGCATTATTGTGTCCTTGCTAACAATATGGAAAGCAGCAAGCTAACCCGCAGAGGAAGAGAGATATATGGTTCTAGGTAAACCTCAAACCGATCCAACGTTAGAGTGGTTCCTATCACACTGTCATATTCATAAGTACCCTTCAAAAAGCACGCTTATTCACGCGGGCGAAAAAGCAGAAACGCTTTACTACATCGTAAAAGGTTCTGTTGCGGTACTTATTAAAGATGAAGAAGGCAAAGAGATGATCTTGTCTTACCTTAACCAAGGTGACTTCATCGGTGAACTTGGTCTATTTGAAGAAGACCAAGAGCGTACTGCCTGGGTTCGTGCAAAATCACCTTGTGAAGTCGCTGAAATTTCATTCAAGAAATTCCGCCAGCTAATCCAAGTTAACCCTGACATTCTAATGCGTCTATCTGCACAGATGGCAAGTCGTCTTCAAGTTACCAGCCAAAAAGTTGGTGACCTAGCATTCCTAGACGTAACGGGTCGCATTGCACAAACGCTATTGAACCTGGCTAAACAACCGGATGCGATGACTCACCCAGACGGCATGCAAATCAAGATCACTCGCCAAGAGATTGGTCAGATTGTGGGTTGTTCTCGTGAGACCGTTGGTCGTATCCTGAAGATGCTAGAAGAGCAAAACCTGATTTCTGCGCATGGTAAAACCATCGTAGTGTACGGTACTCGCTAAGCATTTATCGCGTATATTTATCGTGTAATAAAAAATCCCTAACCGAAAGGTTGGGGATTTTTTTATTCAATCACGGGTCGTATTTCGCTGTTTATCGCAACGACCGTTCTGTTGCAACTACTGATGAGTACTTTCAAATATCTTGTCCGCGGACGCAGTGACAAAGCCTTGATACAACGGTCCTTCCGCTGTGGGATAGCGCTTGGCAAATTCGTAGAAACCGCCGGGAATCGTCTGCTCTCCATCTTGAAACCTAACGCTTACCATATCTGCCATGGTCGAGGATTGCTCAAGCATTACCTTGGGATTGCCTTTCACAGCACCGCCAGATTGATTAATGGTAAAACCTGACTCTGCCAATCGTTGGTTAACCTGCTCAACACTGGTTAAGCGCTGCAGTTGATTGACGTTAACGGTGAAATGATTCGCGCCATAACCGTGTGCGGCAAGCCAAGCAGCGTATTCGCTCTCTTGAGCTAGTTGCTGATAATCGCTAAAGCTTAAATCCCAAAGACGACCAGCGAACAAAAAGGCTGACGATTGCAGTGTCGAACGATCAATTTGTTTCACCAAACGATGAACAATGTCCTGTAATTCCGCCGAACACTGTTCAACTTTTAGTTCACTAATAAACACTTTTGGCAAACTGAGATCGGCATGTTGTAGATGGATAGCATCGAGCTTTTTAGCTGCAAAGCTATAGTGACCAACTACCTCATAGCCCAAGGCAATAAATGGCTTAGCCAGCGTCTCTATCCCCACAGGGGCAAGGTTAAAGGTACGCAAGGCAATATGATCATTGTTTAACGCCTCATCCTCTTGCAGTAGTTGCTGCACTTGGTGAGCGGATGGACATAGACGAGCGATATAGTCTTGCCACAAAAGATTAAACAGTTGTTCTACTGCCATGACGCACCTCACATAGATAAAATAGATCTCATAGATTACATTAGAGTTCGATTCCCGGGCTGAGTGTTTCTGGTAATACCGTGGCTTCACCTTCCATCGACGCCATTGGGTACGCGCAATAGTCAGCGGCGTAAAAAGCACTCGGTCTGAGGTTTCCAGAGGCACCGGGTCCACCAAAGGGGGCATCGCCACTTGCCCCTGTTAGCTGTCGATTGCGATTGACGATACCAGCTCGGATATGGTCGACAAAGTACAGCCACTGTTCATCGTCTTGAGAAATTAACCCTGCTGATAAACCAAACCGCGTATCATTAGCCAGTTCTACCGCTTGTTCAAAGGTTTGGTAACGTACCAATTGCAACAAAGGACCGAAGTATTCTTCATCAGGTAGCTCTGTGACGGCGGTGACATCAATCAGCCCCGGAGTCACAAAAGCGGCGTGTTTACGCATCGCGGGAACTAAAGCATGCGCCCCTAATGCCACTAAATCCTGCTGCACTTGGACAATATGATCGGCAGCTTGAGACGAAATCTGAGGTCCCATAAACGGTGCAGGGTCAGCAAAGGGCTGATCAACGGCAATCTTTGCAACTGACGTACTCAGCGCCGCGACCAAGGCATCCCCTTTATCACCAACAGGTACATACAGACGTCGAGCACAGGTGCAGCGCTGACCCGCGCTAATGTAGGCCGATTGCAAAACGGTATACACCGCCGCATTCAGTTCACCATAGTCTTCACTGACGACCAGAGGGTTATTGCCCCCCATTTCCAGCGCTAACATCTTATCTGGCTGACCAGCAAACTGTTGATGAAGTAGATGCCCCGTATTAGCACTACCGGTAAATAACACCCCATCAATACCTTTAGCCGCAGCAAGAGCAATACCGGTTTCTTTGCCACCTTGAACTAAGTTAATGACACCTTTGGGTAAGCCTGATTGCTCCCAAAGCTTCATCGCTAATTCACCCACTAACGGAGTCTGCTCTGAAGGTTTGAACACCACACTATTGCCCGCTAGCAAAGCAGGCACAATATGACCGTTAGGAAGATGACCAGGAAAGTTGTAAGGACCAAAAACAGCCATGACTCCCAACGGTTTGTGGCGCAATACGATTTGATTGCCTGCCGCTTCGCGCTGTGATTCACCGGTCCTCTGATGATAGGCTCGAATAGAAATGGCAATTTTACCCGCCATCGCCGCGGCCTCAGTACGCGTTTCCCACAAAGGCTTACCCGTCTCTTTGGCAATAGCTATTGCGATCTCTTCGCTGTGCTGCTTTACCTTTTCAGCAAAGTTAACAACAATAGCTTCACGCTCGCTGAAAGGGCGCTTTTTCCATGCAATCAACGCCTGACGGGCTGCTGATACCGCTTGTTCTACTTGTGGTTGAGTGGCGCTATTGCCTTGCCAAATCACTTCCTCACTATAAGGTGTCAAAGAAGTAAACGCTTCGCCCTTGCCCTCTAACCACTCTCCTGCGATCCATTGAGTCATAAAACGTTCCTATCTATTATTGAGCCAACAAACGGACACTTTCACCCTCAGCGACATTAAGCGCCTGAGCAACCTCTGCCGAGAGCAGAGCGATTCCCGTCTCTCTATCCACTGACGCCGTTGCCGCTGTGGCTCTGAAATCCTCAAACGAGGTATTGGCTATCAGGTAGGTACTGTTCGATTGGTGCGATGCGATCTTCACGGTAACCTTAAACGAATCCCGAACGGCGTTAATATTTCGCACATCACATTCCACCGTCGGACCCGCATCAAAAATATCCACGTAATTACGACAGGTGAAGCCCTCTTTTTCTAACAGTGCTAAAGCGGGTGCCGTATTGTCATGCACCTTACCAATCACCGCTTGTGCCTCTTTGGACAGCAGGTTGATATAGATAGGCAGTTTGGGCATCAAGTCGGCAATAAAGCCTTTCTTGCCGATTCCAGTAAGATAATCGGCAAGCGTAAAATCAATAGAAAAGAAATGCTCTTGTAACCACTGCCAGAAGGGGGAATTGCCATGTTCATCCGACACACCGCGCATCTCTGCAAACACCGTTTTAGAGAATCGGTGTGGGTGTTCTGCCATCATCAAAAAACGGCTCTTAGACATTAAGCGACCATTTAAACCTTGGCGAAATTGAGGTCTAAGGAACAGAGTACAGATCTCACTGCAACCCGTGTAATTGTTACCAAAGGTCAACAACTTCACCACATTATTGACCCCAAGCTTAGGGGAGGAATGCACCACGGTGCTAATGTGATAAGAATAGAAAGGAACATCCCAGCCAATCGCCGCTTCAATACCAGTGGTACCAGCAACTTCTCCTGTTTCACTATCGACGCCTACCATAAGGTAGCCCTCATCACCTGGCTCAGTGACGTCAGGTTTAGCAAAACTGTATTCGGAATGGGTGATTCGATTGGTTAACAGTTCTTCGTTAACCGGCAGAGAAGTAAATCCATGTCCTGACTCGACCGCACACGTATTCAAAGCGTCGTAGTCAGATGATGTTATAGGACGAATAACCAGCATCAATAATCCCTCCTGATGCAGGCTCTCTAGTACATCCAATACCTAGAGAGCACAGTCAATTTTTTATACCAGGCTAGCGATAGCCTGATCGAGTTTGGTCAAACCTTCTTCAACCTCTTGTTGAGTAATCACTAGGGACGGAGTAAAGCGAACGACGTTAGCGCCTGCAACCAAAAGCAACAGACCATGTTTACCGGCAGCGACCAACACATCTCGTGCACGTCCTTGCCATTCCTCGTTGAGAGCGGCACCAATCAACAATCCTTTACCGCGAATTTCTTGAAACACACCATATTTTTGATTGATCTGCTCTAGACCCTCTCTAAACCATGCCTCACGCTCAGCAACGCCTGCTAAGACTTCTGGCTTAGACACTTCGTCAATCACCGCTTCAGCCACAGCACAAGCCAATGGGTTACCGCCATAAGTCGAACCGTGTGTTCCCACTTTAAAGTGATCTGCCAAAGCTTTGGTTGTTAGCATAGCGCCAATGGGGAAACCACCGCCTAAAGATTTAGCCGTGCTAAGAATATCAGGGGTCACACCCAAGCCTTGGTAAGCATAAAAGTCACCCGTACGACCATTACCCGTCTGTACCTCATCAAAGATCAGCAGCGCATTGTATTTGTCACACAGTTCACGTACTGCTTGTACAAACTCAGGCTCAGGCGATACAACACCGCCTTCCCCTTGTAATGGTTCCATCATGATCGCGCAGGTTTTATCAGACATTTGTGCTTCTAATGCTGCGAGATCGTTGTAAGGAATATGCTTGATGTCACCAGGCTTTGGACCAAAACCATCCGAATAACTTGCCTGTCCACCGACGGTTACTGTGAAAAAGGTACGACCGTGGAAGCCTTGATTAAATGCAATAATCTCTGACTTTTCTGGACCGTGTACCTCGGTTGCCCAGCGACGGGCAAGCTTGAGCGCGGCCTCATTCGCTTCCGCACCTGAGTTGGCAAAAAAGACTCGCTCAGCGAAACTCAGCTCGGTTAGCTTTTTCGCTAGTCGCAGTGCTGGCTCATTGGTCATAACATTACTCAGATGCCAAATTTTATTGGCTTGCTCCGTAATGGCATTCACCATCACTGGGTGACAATGACCCAAACAGCTCACCGCAATACCACCAGCAAAATCAATGTATTCGTTATCTTGTTGATCCCAAACTCTCGCGCCGCTACCTTTTACCGGAATTATCTCCATCGGGTTGTAACAAGGCACCATCACCTCATCAAACCATTCACGCGTAACCGCTGTTTCCATCGTCATAGCACATTCCTTATCGTGACTGCATGTGGGAAGGGAGAACAAGTAACTTGACGATATTCATCAGTCACTGAGAACTCAAACCGCCAAAGCGATAGAAAAGCCCCTTCATCCACGAGCTGCATTGTATTTACACTTATTTAACGGTTTCAATAGCCAAATGATCGCCTTAGATTTAATTTGGCTAATGAATCTCACTCCTTACTCAAATATTTATGCATTAAAAATGAATTTAAATGAAGTGTTATTTACAAATTTTGCTTAATTAGCAAGAAAGGAGGGGAATTGGTGCTTGGTTATTAGAAAAATCGAATAGTCTTGCATTTCCATAAGTAAAACTTATTAAAGATAAGAAAAGGAGAAATGGCGATCCAGATCACATTCTAATTCGACAGGAAATTGTTCAGCAGCTCGTGCCCTTGTTCGGTTTTAATCGATTCTGGATGAAATTGCACGCCATGAATATTCAGCGTTTTATGTTGAAACCCCATAATCTCATCACGTTGACCATCAGCCAGCGTGGTCCAAGCCGTGACCTCAAAACAGTCTGGTAAACTTTTTTCAGAGACGATAAGTGAGTGGTAGCGCGTGACCGTCAGTGGATTGTTTAACCCAGAGAAAACACTGCCATTAGTATGTTGGATTGGAGAGGTTTTGCCATGCATCACTTGGCGTGCTCGCACAACTTCACCACCAAACACCTGTGCGATAGCTTGGTGCCCTAAACAGACACCCAGTAAAGGGAGCTTTCCGGCAAAATGTGCAATCGCCGCAAGAGAGATGCCCGCTTCATTTGGTGTACAAGGTCCTGGTGAGATGACCAAGTGGGTAGGTTTGAGTGCTTCAATTCCCTCAATATCAATCTCATCGTTGCGAACCACCTGCACTTCTGCACCCAACTCAGAAAAGTACTGATATAGGTTGTAAGTGAAGGAGTCGTAGTTGTCGATAATAAGTAGCATGATAGTGAGATACGATATAGAAGACGCCAAATTAGGCGGTATTTTGCAGCAACAGAGTGAAATTGCAAGCAAGAAAAAGCCCCCAAGCTCAGCTAGGGGGCTATATCATTCACATCCAACAGCCGCTAAAACTATGGACGTGCAACAAAACCGACCGCTTCATAAGCTTTAGCCAGCGTCTTCGCAGCCACTGCAGAGGCTTTTTCCGCCCCTTGGCGCATCACTTCATCCATATAGGCGCGATCTTCACGGATACGCTTATACTCTGATTGAATCGGCTCTAGCATCGCAACGATAGCCTCACCGACATCTTTCTTGAACGGACCATACATCTCAACACCAGCGTATTGTGCTTCGATCTCCTCGAAGGTTTTACCTGTTGCTGCAGAATAAAGACCCATTAGGTTAGAGATACCCGCTTTATTTTCCCAGTCATTGGCAATACGTGGCGGCGTCTCAGTATCGGTTTGAGCCTTGTTGATCTTCTTGAGGATCGACTTAGGTTCTTCTAGCAACGTGATAACGTTCTTACGGTTATCATCAGACTTAGACATCTTCTTAGTTGCGTCTTGTAGGCTCATCACTCGAGCATTCACCGTTGGAATATAAGGCTCAGGAATGGTGAAGATTGGCGATTCAGGGCTATAGATATTATTGAAACGGGTCGCAATATCGCGCGCCAATTCAAGGTGCTGCTTTTGGTCGCTTCCCACTGGGACTTGGTGTGCGCCGTAAAGCAAGATATCCGCAGCCATCAACACTGGGTAATCATAAAGACCCACGTTAACATCGTTCGCATAGCGAGCCGATTTATCTTTGAACTGAGTCATGCGGTTCAGTTCACCCATTTGGGTATAACAGTTAAGAAGCCAACCAAGTTGAGCATGCTCCGGTACATGGGACTGAACAAATAGCGTGCTCTTCTTCGGATCAACGCCAACCGCAAGACAGATAGCTAATGCGTCCAGTGTTGCTTCGTGCAGTGCTTTAGGATCTTGACGAACCGTAATCGCATGCAGATCAACGACGCAGTATTGGCAATCGTAATCATCTTGCATCTGTTGCCATTGACGTAGAGCACCCAAATAGTTACCGATACTCAGTTCACCTGAAGGCTGAACACCACTCAATACGATGGGTTTGCTCATGATATTAGTTTCCTTTGACTTCTTAACAATAAATAAAACCGCATCATCAATATGCGGTTTTAGCAGTGTACTCATTAACGAGTATTTTTCTAGTAGTTTGCGGTGCTTTTCGCTTAGTTACGACGGAATTTAGTCCCCAGCGACACTTTGTTTCGCCACACCGACCGCACTTAACACGTCAGAAACGTTATCAGCAACGAAATCTGGCTTGGAGTCTGAGATAGGCTCTCCGTGATTGTAACCATAAGTGAGACCAAAAGCGTAGCAACCCGCATTGCGTGCCGCTAAGATATCGTTCTTAGAGTCGCCCACCATCAACACTTGCTGTGCAGTCAGTTGCTCTTGCTCCATCAACCAATGCAGGGCAATAGGATCCGGCTTACGTTTATCGAACGCATCACCACCAAGCACATACTTAAAGTAACGAGTCAGTTGATGCTGCTGCAAAACCTCGGGAACAAATTTTGAGGGCTTATTGGTCAGCAATGCAACCGTAATACCCGCTTGAGTAAGACCTTCTAACGTCTCTTTCACCGCAGGATAGAGATGACTAAGCTTATGACCGCTCGCTTGGTAGAAGTCATCAAACAACACCCGAGCTTGTTTGAGTAGCTCCGGTGTTAATGAACTATCGACCTCAAGACTTCGGCTCAGGCTGCGACCAATGAGGATGTCGGCGCCATTACCCACATAATCTCGGACTTCTACTTCGCTCACGCTTGGATAGCCAAGAGCTTGAACCGCTTGATCGGCCGCGATGGCAAGGTCAGGAACACTGTCTAACAACGTGCCATCAAGATCGAATACAACAAGTTTAATCTGCGTCATACCAAACAAGCCCCTTATTTTGAAACTTGCGCTAACTCGGCGCGCATTTCATCGATAACTTCTTTGTAATCTGGGCGACTGAAGATGGCAGAACCCGCAACAAACATATCAGCACCTGCCTCGGCAATTTCACGAATATTGTCGACCTTAACACCACCGTCGATCTCTAGGCGAATATTGCGACCCGATGCATCAATACGTTTACGAACTTCACGTAATTTATCTAGGGTGTTGGGAATAAAAGATTGACCACCAAAGCCAGGGTTCACCGACATCAATAGGATCATATCGACCTTATCCATGATGTAGTCTAAACAAGAAAGTGGCGTTGCTGGGTTAAGCACCACGCCAGCCTGACAGCCGTGTTCTTTGATTAGCTGTAGCGTGCGATCAACGTGCTCTGAGGCTTCAACGTGAAAAGTGATCATGGATGCGCCTGCTTTTGCAAAATCTGGAATAATGCGGTCTACCGGTTTAACCATAAGATGGACATCAATGGGCGCAGTGATGCCGTAGTCACGCAGAGCCTGACAGATAGGTGCGCCGAACGTTAGGTTAGGTACATAATGGTTATCCATCACATCAAAGTGAACCACGTCAGCACCGGCGGCTAGAACCTTTTCTACGTCTTCGCCTAAACGAGCAAAATCCGCAGAAAGAATAGATGGAGCAATAAGAAAATCTGTCATACCTGACCTCAGTAGAATAAATAGACGCGCATATCGTGCCCGCAATTCTACCCAAGGCCAGATTTAAATCCTAGTCCCAATTACTCACTGGCTTTAAACAATGCCAGTAATTCATTGACCTTATTGCGATTGGCACCGTTGCGGCTGATTGTACGCTTTACTTTGACGACATTGAGATCCGCCCCATGATAAAGACGACGCGTCAATGTGGTGTCATGGTTAGAAATCAGTACTGGAATGCCACGGTCAAATGCGGTGTGCTCTGCAACATCTGCCAATGCAGCTTGATCATCGAGTGAGAAGCCGTTTCCAGCATAAGAGGTAAAGTTGGCGGTGGTTGATAAAGGCGCATAAGGAGGATCACAGTAGACCACGCTGCCTTTTCGAGCGCGTTTAAAGGTCTCGGTATAACCTTCACAGATAAAAGTGGCTTTCTTAGCTTTTTCGGAAAAGAAAATCATTTCATCTTCTGGAAAGTAAGGTTTTTTGTAAGAGCCAAACGGAACGTTAAAGCCACCTTTTTTGTTATAACGGCACAAGCCATTAAAACCAAAACGGTTCATATACAAAAACGCCACCGAACGAAACAGCACGTCGTCAGTTTGATTAAACTGAGCACGAATATCGAGGTAGACCTCTTTGCGGTTATGTTCTGGGGTAAAAAATCGCTTCGCTTCTGAGATATACAGCTCTGGCGACTCTTTAATCAGGTTGTACAGGTTGATAAGATCGGGATTAATGTCCGCAAGCAAATACTTATCGTAATCGGTATTAAGGAAGATAGAACCGGCTCCAACGAAGGGCTCTACCAACTTACGAGCATCCGGCAAGTGCTTTCTTATATCTTCAACTAAGCCATATTTTCCACCAGCCCATTTTAGAAAGGCACGTTGCTTTTTCATTACTTGCTCGTCGTTTACCGCCTGTAAAAATTTAGGGCGGGAATATACCATAATTCAAATTATTATGTTGACCTTTCTCTAAGCTTTCAGCGTCAAGGTCAACATCGGATTCGCCTAGTTTCACCAAGCGTTATTCTTGACCGCGTGCGATTTCTCGATGAACTTGTCGCAGCGATTTAGCCCAAGGACCGAGAGATTGCAGTTCTGCTGAGAGTTGCTCTGCAGCATCGCGGGCTGTCTGAATACTCGGGTAATTGTCGTAAGTGACGATATACCATTTTTCTTCCCCTCTCAATGTCGGATAAATTCGCACAGGCTTATCAAAATTATGCTTATCAAGAAAATCCTGAACGTCACGCATTTCCGTCATTGCCGCTAACTGTAGGGTGTAGCTGTTCGCAGAAAGCTGATTTAGCTCCTCTCGAGCAAAAGAGAAACTGATTGGGTTTTGCAGTGCCACAATAGCATCACTGTTCACCACATTTTGTTCTGGCGGCGTTTGTACCCCTATAGATTGGCTTTCGGTAGATTGACCTTGTGTCTCCGGAGCAACCGCTTGTTTTATCTCTGGCGCCTTGACCTCCGCCACTTCTGGGCGATTGTCCAATAAAGCATCAACAACATCCGAAGTGATCACGACTCGCTCTCCCGATTCAGACACTCCAACACTGGCAGTTTCTGAGGTAACGACAGGTGGCAAAGCTGATGCGTCATCCTCGATCAAATTATCGTTATCAGCATCACTGTTAGAAGATGACGACTCAATCACCGTTGAAGCAGAGCCCTCAACATTATTCGCTTCCAGCGAACCATCACTTTGCTGTGTAGACGTACTATCAACAACAGACGGAGTCACTGATTGCGGATCGTCACCTTTTAACAACCAGCCATAGCCAAGCATTAATAGCAGTGCAATCACCACAACCGTGACAGCAATCCTAACCGGCGAGCCGACCAATGAGCGAATAATGACTTTCCTTTCCATCTTTTGCTCTCCCAGAGCCATAATCCTTCCCGGTATTGGGGGAGTATTAGTAAACGCTGTTTCGACTTTTTTTACAACGTTTTCATCAAGGTAACGTAATACCATTATCCTAAAAAATCGCTCACTCTCATCAGAAGAAAGAGGAGAGACCTCTAAAGAAACTGGGTTCACTTCAGCGCCTTTGGCTAACGCTTTAGTGTGAGTATAGGTCGTATCTTGTGTGGTGAATAAAACGATACTAAATGACTGCTTAGCATTGTCTTGTGCTGCAATCACTAGCTCCCATAACTCTGAAATCAAGTTCATCGAGACGTGCTGAGCATTGTCCACCACGATCACTATGTTACAAGGCTCGCGATCTAGGATTCTATCAATACTCTCAAGTAAACGGTCTGAAGTGTTGTACATCTGATGAGGGAATAGCTGTTGCAGAATATTGCCACGCAGTGCTGCATCATCTTGCTGCGAGCGACCCGTCACCAAGGATTGGTTTTTTTCTTGTGACCAAGCCTCTAAAAAACGGTGTGCTAGCCAAGTTTTACCGGCTCCTTGCTCACCTTTTACCACAACCATATTAGACGCAAACTGAGTCAACAGTTGCATTCGGTTTAACAAGTTAGTTTGCGAGTCCAACTCTAACACTCGCATCTCATATGACAAACTCATCGATATCCTGCTCGGTAATTTGATACAAAAAAGGCTCCTCACAGGAGCCTTTAAATCTTAACAAACCATAGAACACTGCACGCAACACTATAATCGGCAGCGGTCAATCGCTTGTTGAATAATCTCTGTCGGTACATCAGCAGTTACCTGAGCAGTACCAATTGAAGTCGGTAGCACTAGGCGTAGCTTTCCAGATAACACTTTTTTATCACGCATCATATGCGTCATAAAGTCATCAAAGCTCATCGTTTCCGGTGTATGTACTGGCAACTTGGCACGTTTTAGCAGTGCTATCATACGCTCTGCTTGTTGAAGTGATATGTCACCTAACAGATAGGCAGTATAAGCTGCCATTGCCGTTCCAGATGAAACAGCCTCTCCATGTAACCAATTACCATACCCTAGTTCAGCTTCAATGGCATGACCAAATGTATGACCAAGATTCAATAATGCTCGAATACCCGACTCTTTTTCATCCAGTGCCACAACTTCGGCCTTGATAGCACAACAACGGGCAATCGCATAAGTTAGCGCTTGCTGATCCAATTGATATAGCTTATCGAGATTTTTCTCTAACCATTCAAAGAAATCGGCATCATAAATAATGCCATATTTGATCACTTCAGCGATACCAGCAGCGAATTCACGTTCTGGCAAGGTTTTTAAGCAATCAGTATCGATAATCACGGATTGTGGCTGATAAAAAGCGCCAATCATGTTCTTACCTAACTTGTGGTTAACCGCTGTTTTGCCGCCAACAGAAGAGTCAACTTGTGACAACAAAGTGGTTGGGATCTGAATAAAATCCACACCGCGTTGATAGCATGCTGCAGAGAAGCCAACTAAATCACCGATAACGCCGCCACCCAGTGCGACGACCACCACATCACGACCATAGTTACCAGACAGTAAGTGGGTCATAACTTGGTTAAATGTGTCGAGTGTTTTGTATTGCTCGCCATCCGGTAACTCGAGTAGAGAGACGTTACAGTCCTTACCCTCAAGTTGCGAGATAATCACTTGCGAATAGAGAGGCGAAACCGTGGTGTTGGTAATAACAACGACTGGCTTGCCATCAGGGATTTGAGAAAATTGTGCCGAGTCATCAAATAACCCGGCACCAATTGAAATGGGGTAGCTACGCTCACCAAGATTAACTGTAATCCGTTCCATGGTTTGCTCTCCTAAATGAAAAGAGGGGATTAACCCTCTTCTAGCATTTTTACAATCTGATTAGCGACAACTTTAGCACTTTGATCATCAGTGCGAACCACATAGTCTGCAACTTCTTTGTAAAGGTCGTTGCGCTCGCCCGCTAGAGACTCAAGTACCTCACGAGGGTTATCAGTCTGTAGTAGTGGACGCTTTTTATCGCGGTTAGTGCGAGCAAGTTGTTTCTCAATGGTTGTTTCTAAATAGACAACAATTCCGCGAGCCGATAGACGGTTGCGGTTTTCTTTGCTCTTAACAGAGCCGCCGCCTGTCGCTAGAACAATACCTTGCTCTTCGGTTAAGTCGTTGATGACAGTTTCTTCGCGTTTACGGAAGCCCTCTTCACCTTCAACATCAAACACCCAAGCGATATCTGCGCCAGTGCGCTCTTCGATAACGGTATCAGAATCAACAAACTCCATGTGAAGTTGTTGAGCCAGGTGTCTACCAATAGTACTTTTGCCGGCGCCCATCGGGCCAACAAGGAAAATATTACGTTTCTCAGCCATGTTTAGCAGTAATTTACAACGTTAATTCAATGACATCGCCACAAGAAAAGACCGAAAAGGAACATCGGAAAAAGGTATTGTGGCACCAATTCCTCACAGATAAGTCGTGATAAGACCCGAAATTATCAAGGTTAGGTGCAGTGATTGCAACTTTATTTTTGGTTCTTTTGTATAAATTGCTGTTTTATATATAACTAACAACCAGTTACGGTGAAGCTGTGCTTGATATGACTGTATTTGGTGTAACTATATTTGGTGTGACCGTATTTGGTGTGACTATGTTTGGGGTGACAAATATCAGCAGCTCTTGTTTTCGGCTTTGTTGATATTCTCTCTTGAATAGATGACCAACGACGGGAATATCCGCAAGCAAGGGGACTTTATCGACGCCTTGATTGGTGAGTTGTTGAATTATGCCTCCGAGCACCAAGGTTTCACCGTTATTAACTAATACCCTAGTACTGATTCTTTGCGTATTAATTGCCACCGCTTCCCCCTCCCCGGTTTTAACAACGGTTCCTTGGGTATCTTGAGTCATATCTAATACTAAAATCAGCTGCTTATCAGGCGTAATATGAGGTGTCACCGTTAATGACAATACGGCTTTCTTAAATTCCACCGATGTCGCGCCACTGGATGCGGCGGCTAAATAGGGGATTTCTGTCCCCTGTTCAATATAGGCAGGTTGCTTATCCATGGTCAGCAACCTTGGTGTCGCAATGATCTCTGCCTTTGACTCGCTTTGTAGTGCCGATAACTCTAAATCAAGAAGAAAATCACGCCCCAAATTACCAAGTTGAAAGCCAATACTCGCAGCGTTATCTGAGGCGACGGCAAGATTGACATTGAATTGCGGAGAGTTTTGTCCGTTAGCGCCTTCGCTCGACGTATCTGGATATAAAGCATCTACATTCGGTGCAAGAATAAGGTCGCCTCTTCTCTTTGTCAGCCCCCAACGCACCCCTAACTCATCAAGGTTGTCTTCATTAATCGTGACAATACGGGCTTCAATACGCACCTGTTCCACCGGTATATCGAGTTGCTTTACCAGCGCTTCAAAACGCGTAATCACATCTGGGCGATCATGAATAATTAAGCTGCTGGTGCGCTCATCAAATCTTAAACTGCCCCTTTGAGACAGTAGACCAACGCCTCCCTGCTGATTTAACGTTTCATGCAATACCGCGACATCGGCATAGTGGATGGCAATCACTTCGGTTGTCAGAGGCGTATGTTGCAATGCATATTCATGGGCTGACAGTTGATGTTGTTGTAACTCAATAAAGTGAGAGCGCGGGGCGATATATAAGGTATTGCCCATCTTCTTTGCCTGCAATTGAGCCAAATTTAACACCGTATCCAACGCTTGCTGCCAAGTCACCTGCTGTAGATTGACGGTGATATCACCAGCAACATCTTGGTCTACCACGAGGTTATAAGATTTGTGTTGAGCTAACTGATGAAGCAACCCTGAAATTGATGCTTCCTGAACATCAATGGACAAGCGGGGCTCACTGGCTTGAGTGATACCCAATAAAGCCAATAAGGCAACCATTCCAACCATCAATAACAACTGTCTTTTCATTGCCACTTTCCCCGCCTTGGTATTCGACAATCTTTCACTGCCTCTTTTTTGACCACAAGGTAGTCAGTACTGATTTCTGTGATCAACCAGTTTTCAAATCGCTCACCTTGGCTCACAAACCTCAATCCAGAGTCAGAGAAATGCACCACCGCCCAGACTTGCTTCCTATCAGTAAAACGACCAACGAAACTAGGTAGAGATAGCTCCCCCGAACCAGCACAAACCGCCAACTCCGAATCAACAGCATTCGCGAAACGACTTTCTATCTCAGAAGATATCGGCTTTTTCGCCGTTAATGGCATTTGACGTAACCACTGTTCAAGTTGAGCCTTCGCCGTTTGCGCTATCATCAGTGGGCGACCACTTTGCCCGTCAACGAAGAGATCCAGTGACAAATGAATTTGCGCTAGATCAGAGGAGGTATTCGATAACTTTAAAGATATCGGCAATAACAAATACCCTAAGCTCACGCTAGACTTGGCAAATTCAAGTAATGGATAAAACTCCCCTCTCAACTCAAGAGTAAGGCGTCTTGATGTGGCTAGCGGTTTCGTCTCATGCCAAGCAGCCTGATGGAGTTGTAAGCCATGATCGTTAGCATGTTGGCGCAACGAGCTCAGAACATCGGCTTGCAACAAACCTTGATCGACTTTTGGCTGCCATTGAACGAATAACGATTCAAGACGTTGCTGTTCTTGATTTAGATTTGGAGCAACGGTGTTCAAATTTGTACTATTGGCCACCTGTTGTTGCAGAAAAACATAGCGTTCCTGACTCTCGCTCAACTCTCCTAAGATAGGATTAAAAACCAATAGAAACATCAGCAGGGCGACCATCGCAGCCACCATCGCAATCGAGCCGAGTTGGGCTTTGATAGATTTGAGGTACAAAGGCGATGTTTTTCGGTGAGCTTCAATCATGCCTCACCTCATCAGATAACCATTCCTCCATACAAACATCTAACATCGCGGTTGCGACCTGATAAGAGATCTTGAACTGCTCTCCACCACTACCATCATTGAGCTGTTTAATTGAGTAGAGTTCGACATCCACAAAGCAAGCGCTGGTCGTCAGCGCTCCCTGCAATGCTTGAATATGCTGTGCATGATCAGTCTGCCCCTCGAGCAAAATCCGACTGGATTCGAATGATACGGTGTTGATGCGAATCCGATGAGGTACAAACTGAACCAACGGTGACAAAGCCAACAATAGCGCTAAGGAACGAGTGTTATTAAGCTGTTGCCTCTCTATCTGATGCTGTAATTGCTCTATTTGGTTCTGTCGCTCTTTTGCCTCCTCTCCTTGCTGATAGATGTTCGTCACGACCAGTTCTAGCTGGGCATTATTTTGGTGTAATTCATTAATTGCCGACTGCCAACGAAACCCCAGCAAAGCGAATAGTGCCGATAAAAAAACCAAAGCCAGACTCGATATTTGTATAAACCGCCTGCGCTGTTTTTGTCTCCACTCTTGCCGCCAAGGCAATAAATTAACCTTGTCCATAGCGCTCCCCTGCTCGCCATGTTAAGGCGTTTATTGCACATCCTGTCGCTAACATAAATTGAGGGGGAATAGGGTTTACTGGCTGTTTTTTGGGGAATATTAACTCCTCCAACACTAGCTTTTTAATGGTTAAATTAGGATTGAATTGACTGATGAAGCTTGTTTGTTTTTGAGAGCATTCGGTTTGAGAGCGTTCATTTTGAAAGAGATTATTTTCAGTGAACTGGTTTTGAGAGTTTTCGTCTTGAGGTTGAGTTGTTCGAAACAGCTCGCCTTGGAAATGAGTTGCGCCTCCACCACATAACCACAGACCTTCTATCGCGCCATCTTCAGATAAATCCGAAACCTGTTGGATATGCGCATTAATTTTCATCACTTCCGAAACCGTTAGCCAATCCGCTAAGTCCCGCCGATTATTTGCTAGGGGAATACTCCAACTCGCTTTGGTTTCAATCGGCATGTCACTCGGTGGATAAAAGGTGATATGACCTAACCCTAGCTCAAGTAACCCCCAGCGCTTATAAGCCGGCATCTGATGTGCAATCGTCTGTAATAACCCTGTTGCTGCACTTTCATGGGGTTGTAATAACACGACTTTATACCCCACTTCCTCGCATGGTTTCAGCCAAGTCTCAATAACCGATGTTTGTGAAAAATGAACTAAATGGCTTCGCTGCTGACTATTGTCGGGGCAAGGCAGGCTGCTGAAATCTATCTCCAACCCTTGAGAAAGTTGTGGCATCAGTTGTTGCAGTTTCTGACCCAGAGCGTTCTCAACCTCTTGAGTTGAAAGAAAAGACGGTAATGAAAGAAGTCGGTTATGGACGACACCCGATGGCAATATCAGTGCGACATGATTACGATATTTAGGGGTAATTTTTCGCAATTTAGCCAAAATTTTGACCGTAGGTTGATGTTTCAAACTATGACCATCAGTATAAATAGCATCATCACTCTTGCACTCAACATAATTGTCTAAAATAAACTGTTCTCCATCACAAATGAGCGTGACTGCTTTTGTGCTGTGACGACCAATGTCGATACCCGTTATCCATTTTTTCGGCATAAATTTACTCCCTAAAAGACAATAACAGGGTGAAAAGGTTGAGATTGATGCGCAAATAAGCGTTAATTAACCCCATTGGCAATTTTTGGACTAGAGTACAAGTAATTGCTCACACATAACCTTAATTACTCAGGGATTCTCCGGTGAAGTTCATAAAGAGACTGTTCATTTTTGCATTAATTTGCATACTCTTTGGCGTTGGTACAATTATTGGGTTCTACTACTACGTAAAACCCGATCTACCCGATGTGGCGACGATCAAAGACGTGCAACTGCAAACCCCAATGCAGGTATTTAGCCAAGATGGGAAATTGATGGCACAGTTTGGTGAGAAAAGACGCATTCCTGTCGCGTACGACGATATTCCTCAGGATCTTATCAACGCACTCATTGCAACCGAAGACAGTCGTTATTATGACCATTACGGTTTTGACCCGATTGGCATTACCCGAGCAGCCGTCGCTGTTATTGCTTCAGGCTCAGCTTCACAAGGTGCAAGTACCATTACGCAGCAGCTAGCCAGAAACTTCTTCTTATCCAACGAGAAGAAAGTGATACGTAAAGTGAAAGAGATCTTCATTGCCATTCACATTGAGCAACTGCTAACAAAGCAGGAGATCATGGAGCTCTACGTTAACAAGATCTTTTTAGGCTATCGCTCTTATGGTTTTGGTGCCGCTGCGCAAGCGTATTTCGGTCGCAACCTCGATCAATTAACTCTAAGTGAAATCGCAGTACTTGCTGGTCTACCAAAAGCACCCTCGACAATGAACCCGATCTATTCTGTTGATCGTGCAACCACACGACGCAACGTTGTTCTGTCTCGAATGTTGGTAGAAAACTACATTACGCAACAGCAATATGATGAAGCACGAGCAGAGCCCATCATCTCTCAGTATCACGGCTCAGAAATCGAGATAAATGCTCCATACGTTGCTGAAATTGCCCGCGCTTGGATGGTCAGTCGCTATGGCGAAGCAGTCTATGAGTCAGGTATGAGGGTAACCACTACGGTTGATTCTAAGCTTCAACAGGCTGCGCACAATGCTGCCATCAACAATCTGCTTAACTACGATGAGCGACATGGTTATCGAGGTGCCGAGAAAGTGCTTTGGACGTCGGAGCAACCTGCTTGGGATGAAGCAAAAATCAACGAGCATCTGCGCAAACAGCCTACCTATGGCGAGCTAAGACCTGCCGTTGTTCAAAAGGTTGAAGATAAGCAACTCACGGTATGGGTCAAAAGCTATGGTCTGCAAATCATCAATTGGGACAATATGAAATGGGCTCGCCCATTCAGAACCGATGATCGTCAAGGTTCAGCACCGAAGAAAGCAAGTGACATTGCCGCGGTTGGTGAGCAAATCTGGGTAAGAAGTCTCGACCTTGATGAACCGATTTCAGAATCTGATACTGAACAACCCACCGACATCACCACAACATGGCACCTTAGTCAGGTCCCTAACGCCAACACGGCATTTGTTGCGATGGATCCCGAAAATGGCGCTGTTTTGGCGCTAGTGGGAGGCTTTAACTTTGTCCATAGCAAGTTCAACCGAGCAACGCAATCGGTGCGCCAAGTCGGTTCTAGTATCAAACCCTTTATCTACGCGGCTGCACTCGATAAAGGTTTAACACTAGCAAGCCTGATCAACGATGCGCCAATCAATAAGTGGGACAAAAGTGCTGGTACGGCATGGCGACCAAAGAACTCACCGCCAACCTATACTGGCCCTACTAGGTTACGTATCGGTCTCGCTCAATCTAAAAACGTCATGGCGGTGCGCGTGCTGCGTGAAGTCGGCTTGGATGAAACCAGAGACTTCCTGACTCGCTTTGGCTTCGACAAGAGCAAACTGCCTCGTTCAGAAACCATTGCTTTGGGTGCGGGTAGCTTAACGCCAGTGAAAATGGCTCAAGGCTTTTCGGTGTTTGCTAACGGTGGCTACTATGTAGAACCTTATTACATAACTCGAGTCGAAGACCCATTTGGTGAAGTCGAATTTTTGGCAAGTCCAAAAGTCGTTTGCCAGCAAAATTGTGATGACGTATCGACAGAGTCCATGCCTGTTGTAAGCATGAATGACACTGAGGTAACGATTGAGGACGCCACTAGCGCCACCAGTATCGAACCTCTAAGTATCGATGGTTTCAACGAACAAGATCTTGATGTCGACGCAAACGAACCTCACTATGCACCACAAGTGATTTCTGAGCAAACTGCGTTCCTCGCCAGAGAGATGTTGTACAGCAACGTTTGGGGGGGCGGTAATTGGCGTCAAAAAACCGGATGGAACGGTACCGGCTGGCGCGCCCAGAAACTAGAACGCCGCGATATCGGTGGTAAAACAGGCACAACCAACGACTCAAAAGACGCTTGGTACAATGGCTACGGTCCCGGCATTGTCGCCACCGCCTGGGTTGGCTTTGATGATCACCAGCGTAAACTCGGTCGCACAACCAACAACAGCAACCTGGGTAAGCTACAAACCATCTCTGGTGCTGAGTCTGGTGCCAAGACCGCACTCCCTGCTTGGGTTGATTTTATGGCGGTAGCGGTAGAGGGTAAACCAACAGTTCAGAAAGCGATTCCAAACGATATTACTCGTGTAAGAATCGATCGTGAATCAGGGCTTCTCACCAAGAAGACCGACAGTTCAACCATGTTTGAATATTTCAAAAGTGGGACAGAGCCGACAGAGTATGTACAAGAAGGTCTGAACGAATCTCTTTACTCTACAGATGAGTCTGGGGAAGAAAGCCTGTTTTAAGCCGATTCTGCTGGCGCTTTATTTTAGCGATGCTTTATTTTACGATACTTAGGTTTACTGATGCTCTAGTCTACTGATACTCGAGATAGTAAAAAGCCATCATTTCAAACAGAAATGATGGCTTTTATTTTATTCAGACCGTAACCAGTAAGGCTTATTCACCCGCCACTTTCATTGATTCCAGTAAGATAGAACCGGTCTGGATTTGTGAACGCGTTTCCACGTCATTACCAACCGCAACAATGTTACTGAACATCTGGCTTAGATTACCCGCCACCGTGATCTCTGACACTGGGAACTGAATCTGACCATTTTCAACCCAAAAACCAGCCGCACCGCGAGAGTAGTCACCAGTCACAATGTTAACGCCCTGTCCCATGACTTCTGTCACGAGAAGACCAGTGCCCAACTTATTGAGCATGGCTTGGAAGTCATCATTGTCAGAAGAGGCAACAAACCAGTTGTGAATACCACCCGCATGACCTGTTGGCGTCATATTCATCTTACGCGCTGCATAACTGGTCAATAGATAAGTGGCTAGCTGACCCTCTCTGATAATGGTTTTGTCTTGCGTAATCACACCCTCATTATCGAACGGGCTCGAAGCCAAGCCACGCAATAGGTGAGGCTTTTCTTCAATATTGAACCAGCTAGGAAGAATCGTTTCCCCGAGTTTATCCAACAAGAAAGAGGATTTACGATAGAGGTTGCCACCACTAATCGCCATCACTAAATGCCCCATTAGCCCTGTTGCGACATCATTGGCAAATAACACCGGATACTGACCCGTTTTAATTTTTCTTGGGTCGAGGCGCTCAACCGTTTTAGTGGCGGCTTTAATCCCAACCGTTTCTGGCGTCCATAAGTCATCAATATGTCGAGCGACGGTGTAGCTATAATCACGCTCCATCTGACCATCACTGCCTTGACCAATAACACTGCAACTGATGCTATGGCGACTCGATGCGTAACCAGCCACCAAACCATGGCTATTACCATAAACTTTGACGCCATAGTGGCTGTCATAGCTGGCACCATCCGACTGCTTGATTCTATCGCTATAAGCCAGTGCCGCAGTTTCAGCGGCAATGGCTTTTTGTGCTGCAGTATCTGGATCTGCCGCATCTGGATGGAAAAGATCAAGATCTGGGATCTCTTTAACCATCAGCTCTTTAGGCGCTGGACCTGCAAAGGGATCTTCGGATGTGTATTGAGCAATATCCAATGCTGCAGCAACCGTTTGAGCAATCGCTTTTTCACTCAGATCAGACGTAGAGGCGCTGCCCTTTTTCTGACCACGGTAAACCGTGATGCCCAGAGCACCATCACTGTTAAATTCAACATTTTCTACTTCACACATACGAGTAGAAACACTCAGCCCAGTACTCTTAGTGATTGCGACTTCGGCTGCGTCTGCAGACGCTGAAGCCATATCCAAAGCTTTTGCTACTGCGGCCTCTAACTCAGCTTTTTGCTGAGCAACTTGCTGTTTGAGATCCATAATCCATCTAACTTTTTATTATTTGTTTAGCTGTAGAATAACAAGGTTTTCGCCATCGCCCCACATTTCTTGCTAAAATAGGGCATATTCGTAATTAGACAGTGATAAAAGGCAAACAAAGATGGCTCGTAAAAACCAAAAGGCGCCTTGGGAAGAAGAAGAGGAAATCATCTGGGTGAGTAAAACCGAGATGAAAATCGATATGGAAGAGTTGCAGAAACTCGGTGAAGAACTCGTTGCACTCAAACCTTCGGTATTACATAAAATCCCACTTGAAGATGATCTACGCGACGCAATCGCTGACGCGCAACGCTTTAAAAATGAAGCAAAACGTCGTCAACTTCAATACATTGGCAAATTAATGCGTACCACGGATCCAGAGCCTATTCAGGCTGCGTTGGATAAAATCCGTAATAAGCACTCACAGTCGACGGCGGCTCTGCACAAGCTTGAGCAACTAAGAGATCGTATTGTTGAAGAAGGTGACAGTGCGATTGGTGATGCTCTTGAGCTATACCCTAACCTAGATCGTCAACGTCTGCGTCAACTTGCACGTCAGGCGAACAAAGAGAAAAAAGCGGGTAAACCGGCTAAAGCCTACCGTGAAATTTTCCAAATTCTGAAACAAGAAGAGCAAGAGGAAATCTAATCTCTCTCCTTGTTCCTTGATGATAATAAAACGGCGAATGATAGTACCATTCGCCGTTTTTTATTCGGGTTCAATCTTCATAGTGACGCAGCAGTAACAAATTCCGCTACTTTGGGATTCACATGTTCAGAGGTTAACGCTTCGACCTCACCTTGTTCAATCACTTGACCATTGGCTAAATAAGCATAATGACTGGCGATACTCCAAGCATCATTAAGGTGATGCGTTACCATAATCACGGTCGCCCCCCTTTTGTCTGCCAAAGCTTTCACCACACTAAGCATCTCTTTTCTGAGAACGGGATCTAGTGCTGAAAAGGGTTCATCCAGCAACCAAATAGGCTTAGATTGCACAAAGCAACGAGCAAGTGCCACTCTTTGTTTCTGACCTCCCGACAGCTCAGAAGGAAGCCGTTGCAATAGATCCCCTAAACCAACGTTTTGAGCGGCATCTTCGACATAGGATCTCTGTTGCGAATTCAGCTTTAGATTAGGGTGAATGCCAAGCGCGATATTGTCATAAGCCGTTAAATGTTCAAAGAGATTATGCTCTTGAAACAACATCGATATGGGACGCTCTGCTGGCATCATGTGCGCAATGCTCGCTCGCTCCACTTCTACCTGCCCAGAATGAGGCTGACAAAAGCCAGCAATCAGCGCAAGCAACGTAGACTTACCCGCTCCGCTTGGACCAATCAACGCTAATATTTCACCCTGCTGCACCTGCAAGTTAAAATCAAACTTAGTTTGGTCATAGTAATAGATCAGATTTTCAACATTAAGCATTGGAACTCACTCCACTGACTTCGCCTTTTTCATGGCTGATTTTTTCTATGATCACAAAGACACCAATACTAATGGCAAACAATACCAAAGAGACAACACCCGCCGCTTCCATCTGATAACTACCCAGTAACTGATACAAATATAGAGGCAAGGTATTAAAGTCCTGACTACCAAACAGAGCAATGACCGTCAGGTCGCCTAAAGACAAAACAAAACTAATCGAGAACGCGTAGACAATGGAACTGCGCAGTGCGCGCCACTCCATAAGTCGAAATCCAGACCCACCTTTGATACCTAGATGTTGCCAAAGTAAGGTGTACTGCTGAGCAAGGCGGTACATAGGTGAACTCAAGGTTTTAATCACATAAGGGAGCGCCATTAATGCATTCACCAAAACCACAATGACAAAGGCCAAGCTAAACACATCGCTGAGCGTACGAAATAGCAAAAAGGTGGCGGTACTCAACACTAAGGCTGGCGTCACTAATATAATACTGCCGATAAACTCAACGCCATTTGCTCGATTGAGTTGCCCCTGAAGTCTGAGATGTCGAGATGATTGCAACAGCAATATTCCCGACACCAACGCAAGGCTAGCCGACATCAATGCGACTTTGAACGAATTAAATAGAGCATGCCAAAACTTTTCATGGCTTAGCACCTCGATCAATTTGGGATTCAGTCCAGCTACCACAATACTGGCAAGGGGGGGCAAGAGTAGGACGAGAACACCCATGATCCAAAAGCTATCCCAACTCTTCTTCAATCTTGAGTCCCGAATAAAAATGCCCTCTACTGCCCCATAATGACTGCGGCTTTGTGGTTGCGAGTGAAAGCGACCAAGCAGCAGAACCAAAGAGGCACAAAATAGCATTTGACCCAGCGCCAACGCCGCTCCAGTTTGTAGGTCAAAATCAAACTTTATTGCCTGATAAATGGCAAGCTCAATCGTGGTCGCTTTTGGTCCTCCACCCAGCGCCATGACAGTGGCAAAACTGGTAAAGCAGAGCATAAATACCAAACCAACCACATGGGGTAAATGCTGTTTTAAGCGAGGCCATTCTGCAAATTTAAACACTTGCCAGCTATTCATTCCTAATTGCGAAGCCAGCTTGCGCTGCTCAATAGGCACACTCTCGATACTGGTGAGTAGCAGTCGGGCTGAGAAAGGAAGGTTAAAAAAAACGTGAGTCAGCAAGATACCGGATAAACCGTAAATGGAAAAAGGCATCTCCGTACCATACAGAGCAAAGAGTTTGGCAAGCAGTCCCTGTTGACCATAAATCGCTAGGATCCCAAATACACCGATCAAAACCGGCAACACTAGAGTCGTCGCGAACAATTTAAGCAATATGTCCCGACCGAAAAAGTGTCGTCTCGACAGGGCGTGCGCCACTGGGATCGCTAAACCAACACTGAGCAGTGTCGATGCGCTTGCCTGCAGAAAACTAAATTTCACGACATGTTGATAATACGGATCACCAATAATCCAACTGATATCTTGCCATGAAGAAAAGGACAATAGCTTCCACAATGCGGTAACCACATAAACGGCAATCACCAGCAAAATGGCTAAGCCTAATTTGGGCGTTCGATTCACACTCACCTCAAAAAAACAGAGCGGCTCCAAAGAGCCGCTCAATCACTACTTAATTAGAGCTGACTGCCACTCTCGAATCCAAGTTTTACGATGCTTCGCTACTTCATCAGAATTGAATGATAAAGCGGTGCTTGGCACGCTCAGTTGCTCGAAGCCGCTTGGCAGAGCCGTATCCACTACCGGATACATCCAGTTCCCTGTTGGGATTTGCGACTGAAATTCCTCAGAAACCACAAACTGCATAAACTCATCCGCGAGCGGATTTGGCTGGCTCTTAGCCACTTTTGCCACCACTTCCACTTGGGTGTAATGCCCCTCTTCAAAGCTGGCTGCGGCAAAACGCTGATCTTTTTCAGCGATGATGTGATAGGCCGGAGAAGTGGTATAAGACAACACCATATCCGCCTCGCCATTGAGGAACATAGAATAGGCTTCTGACCAACCCTTTGTCACTGTGACGGTCTTCTTAGCCATTTGCTGCCAAGCCTGTGAAGCGTGATCACCGTAGACAGATTTCATCCACAGCAGTAAACCTTGTCCCGGTGTCGAGGTACGAGGATCTTGATAGATAACTTTAATGTCATCGCGCTGCTCGACCAGTTGTTTTAGGCTCTTAGGTGGGTTTGATAGTTTTTCTTTGTTGTAGACAAAAGCAAAGTAACCGTAATCAAAAGGAACAAATACTGAGTCATTCCAACCACCCGGCAGCGTTAACGCTTGAGTATTCACTTGATGTTGCGCCAACAATCCTGATGCCTTAGCCTCGCTAATTAAGTTGTTATCAAGACCTAAAATCACATCAGCCTTGCTGCTAGAGCCTTCTAAGCGCAGGCGATTTAAAATAGAGACGCCATCGTCAAGCGCAACAAACTGAAGATCACAGCCACATTTTGCTTCAAAGGCTTTTTCAATCGCAGGTCCAGGTCCCCAATCAGAAGCAAATGAGTCGTAGGTATAAACGGTCAACGTGTCCGCGGCAGAAGCCTGCGCAACAGTGAGTAAAGAAGTGGCTAAAGTGGTTTTTAAAAGGTGACTTACTTTCACAGGATCTGTCCTTAGTATAATAACTGCTTCCATGTAAGATTAATGAAAATACTAACCTACATGAGATGGTTCAGAACCCAGATTCGCTTTGTATCTATTGACTGCTCAATCCCTACGCCAGCATTATCTGGATCAGGTCTACGGGTTTTAAGCCATGCTTACTCTCAGCGCTTACTGTGCGCACCCCGTGAGTTACCGTTGTTCACTGTACAGTGAAGGGCGAATTGTAACGGTTTCGTTACAAAAACGCCAAACTAAATCGTGTAAGCCTTTATTCAATGGCTTGTTTTTCACTAAAAAATTTGCGCTTAAATAAACAATTGGCTCTTAAATAAAAAATAACCGATGGGTTACCTTTGGTCATATCCCCAACGAGGAACCAAGGTTTGCTCTGCGCCAATATGATCCAACACGCGTGCCACCATAAAGTCGACCAGATCATCGATCGATTGAGGTTGATGATAAAAGCCCGGTGCCGCTGGCATAATCGTGACACCCATTTGCGAAAGCTTGTGCATATTTTCCAGGTGGATGGTGGAGAACGGCGTCTCTCGAACCACAAGAAGCAGTTGGCCTTTTTCTTTGATCACCACATCGGCGGCACGTTCAATAAGATTGTCCGATAGGCCGTGAGCAATCGATGCTAAACTGCCAGCCGAACATGGACAGACTATCATCTGCTTAGGCGCAGCAGAGCCCGATGCCACTGGCGAGAACCAATCTTCTTTTCCGCAAACCACGAGCTTATCTGCTGAACAGTGGAGTCGCTCCACTAAGGCTTTGTGCATTGCTGAAGGACTGGCGGGTAGCTTGGTATCATGCTCTGTCGCCAGCACGACACGCGCAGCAGAGGACACTAACAAGTAAACCGTATAGTCCTGTGCTAACAAGCACTCCAACAAGCGCATACCATAAGGAGCACCCGAGGCTCCCGTAAACGCTAATGTGATGCTTTTTGATGTCATCAAGCCAAAGCCTCCAATAGCTTATTGTGAATGTTGCCAAACCCACCATTGCTCATCACTAATATTTGGTCACCCGGACGAGCGCTATCGACCACGGATTGGACCAAGGCATCAATAGAATCCGAGACAAAAGCCGGTTGTTGGCAGTTGGCGGCAATATCACCCACCGACCAATCAATATCTTCTGGTTGGTAAAGGAACACTTGATCCGCCTGTGCAAGTGAGTTCGCCAGAGTCTCCTTATGCACACCACGCTTCATCGTCGCCGACCTAGGCTCCACCACGGCGAGAATGCGCTTATCGCCTACCTTGTTGCGTAATCCCTCTAAAGTCAGGGTAATCGCCGTTGGATGGTGCGCAAAGTCGTCATAAACCGTCACTTGGTTGACTTCGCCACGATTTTCCAGACGACGCTTGGTGTTGATAAATTTACCTAAAGCTTCACATGCAAGATCAGGCGTCACACCCACATGCCTTGCCGCCGCGATAGCCATTAATGCATTGTCTACATTGTGGTCTCCGACCAGATCCCAAGTCACCGTGCCGACTCGATTTCCATGCAGATAAACCTCAAACTGAGAGCCATCCTTTTCAAGCTTGTTGACTACCCAATCTCCGTCTTCGCCAGTATGCTCGACTTCACTCCAACAGCCTCGACTCAAAACATCGGATAGCGCTTTGTCGCCTTTCGGTGCTAGCACGCGCCCTACGCCAGGCACCGTGCGCACGAGGTGATGGAATTGACGCTTGATCGCTTCAAGATCATCGAAGATATCAGCATGATCAAACTCTAAGTTATTCATGATCAATGTTTTAGGATGGTAGTGAACAAACTTGGAACGCTTATCAAAAAATGCGCTGTCATATTCATCCGCTTCAACCACAAAAAACATCGATTCACCTAAGCGAGCAGACTGACCAAAGTTGCCCAATACACCGCCGACTAAAAAGCCGGGCTGGTATCCACAATCTTCTAAAATCCAACTCAACATACTCGATGTAGTGGTTTTGCCGTGAGTCCCCGCCACCGCCAGCACCCAGCGGTCATGCAGCAGAAAATCTTGCAACCATTGCGGTCCAGAGGTGTACTTTAGGTTGTGATTAAGTACGTGCTCAACACAAGGGTTGCCCCGACTCATCGCATTACCAATAACAACGAGGTCTGGCGCGGGATCTAACTGCACAGGATCAAAACCCTGTATAATTTCAATACCTTGCGACTCCAATAGAGTACTCATTGGAGGATAAACATTGGCATCACAACCCGTCACCTTGTGACCCAGTTGTTTTGCCAATACCGCAGCGCCACCCATAAAGGTGCCGCAAATTCCTAAAATATGTATGTGCATAGTTTGCGCTCTCTCTAATCTGCACGCCTTGCGCTATATATACCCAAACCCAAAGCGAAAAGCGAGAAAGAGTGTGGTCAAACCGAGATTTGTGACATTTATCATACAAATTGACACTTCAGAGGGTTTCTTTGTTACCATTAAAAAGTTCTAAGACCTACAATAGCTTATAGTGGAGAGAATTACCCCCAAGTCCCCCACTATTTATTTCCCCCAAGAAATCAGTCAGAAAAGTTAAGGATATATCCATGTCTGAAATGCGCACCCTTGGAGAATTCATCGTTGAGAAACAACATGACTTCCCACATGCAAGTGGTGATTTGTCTTCTCTTTTGTCTTCGATTCGACTCGCAGCCAAAATCGTAAACCGAGAAATCAACAAAGCAGGTCTTGTTGAAGATATTACTGGCGCAGTCGGCACTGAAAATGTTCAGGGCGAGGCACAGCAAAAACTCGACGTTTACGCTAATGATAAGTTCAAATCTGCGCTTGAAGCCCGCGACCAAGTTTGCGGCGTTGCAAGTGAAGAAGAAGATGAAGCTGTAGCGTTCAATAAAGAGCTAAATAAAAACGCTAAATACGTTGTATTGATGGACCCACTGGATGGATCTTCCAATATTGATGTTAACGTATCGGTCGGCACCATTTTCTCTATCTATCGTCGTGTATCACCTATCGGCACCCCACCAACAGAAGAAGATTTTCTACAGCCTGGTAACAAACAGGTTGCAGCAGGTTATGTGGTTTACGGCTCATCTACCATGCTCGTGTATACCACAGGTAAAGGTGTAAACGGCTTTACCTATGACCCATCTATCGGCACTTTCTGTCTTTCACACGAGAATATGATGATTCCAAAAGATGGCAACATCTATTCCATCAACGAAGGCAACTACATTCGTTTCCCTCAAGGTGTAAAAAAGTACATTAAGTACTGCCAAGAGAATGAGCCAACGGATAATCGCCCTTATGTTTCACGCTATATTGGTTCACTGGTATCAGATTTCCACCGCAACCTACTTAAGGGCGGCATCTATCTATACCCAAGCACGCAAAGCCATCCAGATGGTAAGCTGCGCCTGCTTTATGAATGCAACCCAATGGCGTTCATTATGGAACAAGCTGGCGGTCTAGCGACCGATGGGACACGTCGCATCATGGACATCAAACCTACTGAGCTTCACCAACGCGTACCATTCTTCGTTGGTTCAGAGAATATGGTCCATAAAGTTGAAGAGTTCTTAGAAACATACAAAGAAGACTAATCTTCATTGTCTACTGCTAAAGGTGCCTCCACTGCGAGGCACCTTTTTTTTATCTCATTGTTCCCATTCAATTTCATCTCCTATACTAGTTATCGATAGCCATTATCGCTTAGGAAAAGTCAAAGAAAGGAAATCAACAATGAGTTTAAATCTAGTCCCTGCGGGCAAATCGCTGCCAGATGATATTTATGTGGTGATTGAGATCCCTGCGAATGCTGACCCCATTAAATACGAAGTAGATAAAGATTCTGGGGCTGTGTTTGTCGACCGCTTTATGTCCGCGCCGATGTTCTACCCATGTAACTATGGTTACGTGAATCAAACCCTATCTCTAGACGGTGATCCCGTTGATGTACTGGTTCCGACGCCTTACCCTCTTATGCCGGGTTCAGTCATTCGTTGTCGTCCGGTTGGTGTATTGAAAATGACGGATGAGTCAGGTGAAGATGCGAAAGTGTTTGCCGTTCCACACAGTAAACTCAGCAAAGAGTATGAACATATCCAAGATGTGGATGATATTTCTGAGTTATTAAAGGCACAAATCACCCAGTTCTTCGAGCGATACAAAGAGCTAGAAGCCGGAAAATGGGTAAAAGTGGATGGCTGGGCAGACGCTGAAGCGGCCCGTGAAGAAATACTTACGTCTTATCAACGCGCTCAAGACAAGTAAATGGCCAACTCAAATGTCGAGTGGAGTGCAATACCAGTGCAGTGGAGCGCAATGACTTAAGTGGCGACTCCCTTAAACAATAAAGCCTCAAGTTGAACTGCCCCCGATCGTTGGACAATCCATTATCGGGGGCTTTATTCTTAATCGACTTCAAATTGATACAAAAAGATGACCGAGCTATAGAGACCAGAGACCGCCTCAACATAAAAATCCTCGATAATCCGGTAGCGCACGGTAAATTCCCCTAATGAGTTAAATATACCGACCCCATACTTCACCTGTAGCCCCGGTAAAACGTAACCACTGACCGTCACCTGAGAATCATCCCCTGTACCTGCTGTATCAAGTTGTAGGTCCTTAACACCAAAGGCTTGACCTATCTCTCCCACCACTTTACCGCTGCGAGCTAGACTCAAACCGATAAGCGTCGTGGTTAAGGCATTGCCTCCGGTTTCTCCATCAATATCTTGCCCCCGTAACAAATAGGAAAGCGCGTTAGCTTGCGGCATACTTGGGTCTGAAAATATTTCAACTTTAGGTTCGGTCGCTAACCCAGTCACTTTCACTCCCGCTTCAACATCATCAGCGGTCGTGTCTGGATTTCGGATTGCCGTGATATTGACATAAGGCTGATCCACCGGTCCTGTCATCAAGATCTTACCTTCTTCAATAATAAGATCCTGACCAAAGGAGCTATAAGAACCGTCAACAATGTTGATCTCACCTTGAACAAACGGTCCTTTGTCTTTCTGGGTCACCTTAAGATTGCCTCGCAAGTCACCTTCTAGACCAAAGGCAGAAATCGTAAAGTCATTGCCTATATCAATTAAGATATTGGTTTCAACGTTAAACGGCAGGGAAGATCTCTCATCCTCCGGAGTCAGATCTGAGTTCAACAACACTTGATCACTAGACACCGCGACGGCACTTTGAGGAAGTTCTTCCACCACAATTCGCCCCCAAGGCAGACCAATAGAGCCATCGATCTTGGCAAACTGTGGACCCGCAACAATTTCCATATCGGGCACCACCTTTACCTTGACCATTGGTGGTACATCGACATTCAAAGCATCTGAAAAAATACGAACCTTGCTTTGCCATTGTGCCAAGTCTTGCCAGTTTCCTTCACCATCGACTTTTAACTCACCATCTTTGGTCTGGATATTGGCATCGAGTTTTGCCTCATAGCCATCAAACGCAAGTACGACTTCACCAGAAGAGACTTGAACTGGGGAGATATCGCCGGTCAGCAGTAAGTCGCTAATATGAAAATCACCAAACAGTTGTGGATGCATCGCATCCCCTTTAATGTCGATTTTACTATCGATATTCGCTTTAACTTGGTTGAACTCACCAAACAGGGGTTGTAAAAAGTCGAGGTTGAAACGAGTAAGCTCTATCTGACCATCTATCTTTCTCTGTTCACTCAATACGTCTGGCAACTCAATATTACCCAACAGATCGCCATTGTCTGTCACATCAATAAGCCACTTGGCTTGCAGCTTATCATTGGTCAGTTTTGCGTCGACTTCCACCTTCTCCCAACCAACCACCAGCGGCACTTCCAAGGATTGAGTCACATTGCCTTTCGGCATTTCAACTTTCACGCTCGCTTCTGGTTTCGATTCAGGTGCCCACTTTGCCCACGCTTTAGCATTCACCAAACCAGCGATCTCGGTATCGTTAGGGATATAGTCTTTTATTTGCTCAAAGTTGAACTGATTGATACTGACATAAGCCTCACCGCTCTGACCCAATTCGGCATCTTTATCTAGGCATAAACTCGACCCACCTTGTTTCCAGCAATGTGCCGACACCTTCGCTAATTGCTTGTCGATATCGACATTGATATCAACGGCTTTATCTAATTCAATCGGTCCTTGTTCGGTTTCAAAGCGAGCTTGATTTAAATTGCCAAGCCATGCCATAGCTGGCTTCAATTGCAACTGACCATCAACCTCTAAATTGGCTGACAATAACTCTGAAATCATGGCGAGTTTTAAGGTATGTGCGGCTTGCGTTCCAATAAAAGTAACATCCAAGCTTTCTACGCTCTGCTCTTGATAGCGCAACCCTTTTGCTGTCAACTCAATATCAGCTTTTGCTTGTGCTAAGGGTAAAGGCGCTAATTGACCCACCAGCTTTAGCTGTTGCAAACCCGCTTCCTGCTTCCAGTTAACTTGTTGAATCCCCAAATTCACATCGACATCCGGCGCTAACATCGCGCCTTTTAAACTCAAATCACCGCTCAACTGCCCAGCCAAATCGGGTACCGATTTTGAAAGGTCGGGAAAGTCTAATTGCAGAGCCATATCCCAATTTTTATCGAGCGATCCCGATGCACTTATCTTATTGGGTCCATGGGCAATATTTAATCCCTGAGTCTCAATGTGCAACTCTCCTTGACCTTGTTTGTCAGAGGCGATCACCTCACCGTCAATATCGAGAGGATAATCTCGTAACACACCAACAATATCCAGAGTAGGTACGGCAACTTGCCAGCCCCCAGCCTCCGTTAAAGACCCGTTGGTCACAATTCGCCCACTGAGATCCCCTTCCGCCTCTGGCCACTGCAATCCAGGTTGAATATGAGTGAGATTGATATCGCCATCCCAATTGATAGGAGATTGCCAGTCAACCATGACTTTGCCATCTACCGAACCGCCTAGTCCTTTGACGGATAGCTGGGCAAGTTCGATATGCTGCAAATCTCCTGAACCTTCTAGCTCCAGTGCAACATCTGGGATCGGTTGCCCTAAAGCCTTACCTTGTAAGCTAACCTTATAGCCATCAAGAGACCCTGACGCCGATAGCTGTGTAATCGATGCCTGATATTCACTCTCTCCAGTTAATGGCCATTGAACACTCACATCCGATAAGGTTGCATCAAAGGGTAACTTGCTATTGAGTGGTTCAAGCTTGCCTTGCAGCTTACCGAGCAGCAGTCCTGAGAACTCGCTCTGCAAATTCAATGATTCGACGCTACCGCTGACATTAAGATCAAGCTTTTGACCTTTCAGCTCGGTTTGCTTCATGGCGGCTTGCAATGCCAGTTTTAAAGGGTAACCGCCCTTAAGCTCGATCCCACCCTGCAATGAGGCATCAACCTGCGGCATATCGAGATTTAGCGCATCGACATTGACCTGATAGTCACTCGCATCAGCGACGAGACTCAAGGCGTTGACGACGACTGGCGTTTCTTGCTCCAGCTTAAAACGAACGATTTCAATTCCCTCAACCTTGATAGTAAGAGGGATTTCAACCTCAGGTAAAACGATAGGGGCGCTGCTGCTCTCCTTCGACGTTTCTGGCTCAGGGCTTGAGTCATCAGCGGTCGCTAACTTAACCAGCGGATCTTCTAATTGAGTCTTGCCTATCGTCAATTCCGAACCCGACATCGCCAGTGACGTTGCAAAACGCTGCCAACGGATATCATTGCCTAAAATCGACAATTCAATATCAGACAAATCAATGGCACGGATTTCAATCGGTAACGGCGTCGATACCGTTGTTGACTCGCTGATTGGCTCGCTTTCAGGGGAAGTCGATTCTGACGCCGCCACTTCTGGCATTGCAAATCTCACACCTTGCAAAGCGATTTCATCAACACAGAGTTTAGGCTGGGTTAAACAGTGGAGGTCTATCGCCAAAGTGATGGACTCGGCTTGCAAGTCGATAAACAGTTCATCGTCTTTATAGCTGAGTTGCTCAAGAGTAAAACGGGGAAATAAAGCACCAGTGGCATTAGTCACTTGTAATTGAGGAAGCACCTGTTGAGCGCCCCAAAGTACACTCTTCAATCCTGCGTTACTGAACAGTGCAAAAGCGATCAAAAGAACCACCAGCAACAAAATCGTGACCAAGGTAATACTGGTCCACTTGGTGACTTGCCAAGCTTTTAACATCATAAGTCTGGCCCCAAACTAAAGTGAACACGCCACTCTTGAGGATCGGCATCTAACCCACGAGCAAAATCAAACTTCACTGGTCCTACAGGAGACACCCAGCGAATACCTACGCCCGCACCTCGTTTCCAAGTGGGTGAATCATTAAAGGCGTCACCAATATCAAAGAACGTCGCCCCCCACCAATTACCGGTTATACGATATTGATACTCGACGCTCGCGGTAGCGAGATACTCGCCACCGGTTTTATTGCCCGAATCATCTTCCGGTGAAATATCTTCATACGCGTAACCACGGATACTATTGTCACCACCCGCATAGAAACGTAATGATGGGGAGAGTTTATCGGGGTCAGTCGCGAAGTTGGCACCGATATCAAGTTTAAGCAGTCCACGATGGTTATTACCAATGCTGCTCACCCAACCCGAGGTGCCACGAAAACGAAACACCGAAGTTTCTGATAACGCATTCTGCTCACCAACTTCAAACATAATGGTGTGCTTATTCCCTCCCATTGGCAGCGCACCACCGCGTGTTACTACCCTAGAATATGAAATACCTGGCAGGACAAAGTGCCCTAACTCTCCATTGTCATTAAATTCATAACTTTCCAACAGATAGCGAATATAAGCGGTGCGATGCCAGCCACTATCTAGACGCCAATGACGCTCAAAAGAGAGGTTAGATTCGAGGGTTTGTTTATCGCTTCGATCAACATTTTTAAGCCCATATTGAATGACATAATAATCTTTCAATACATCGTCAAGCGGGATCTTATAGCTAGCCGTTACCTGTTGCTCGGGAAGAGAGAGATCAAGACTGGTATTAAAACTATGACCTTTTTCATTAAACCAAGGCTTCTTCCATTTAAACTGCACTTTTGCACCAACGTCAGTGGAATAACCCAAGCCGGTCTCAAATTGGTTTCGCACCTGTGGCGCCAGCGAGACTTTCATTGGTATCTCACGACCTTTATCAACTTGGCTTAAGTCTGGCTCAACAAACACGGAGGAAAACCACTCTGTGTTGGAAAGATTCTGGTTATGTTCACCAACCTTAGCGACCTGATAATCATCGCCGACTTGGTAAGGTTGTAATGACTGAACCTTCTGTTCATCTATCTGGCTGCCTGTAATCGTCGATTGACCGAACTGATATCGAATTCCACTATCATAATGTAGCTTTACCCTCGCCTGGTTTAACTCTGGAATCACCTCAAGGCGACTGGCGGTATACTCACCATCAAAATACCCTTTTTGCAAAGCAAGATTACGTAAGGTTGACTTGAGTGCATCGTAGTCACCGTGATTAAGGCGTTTGCCTAGCTTGAGCTTCGACTCACTAATCACTTGCGAAAAGTCTTTGTCCGTTCTTGCCTCACCGTCAATGACAATATCCACCTCCGTCAATAGAGTCGGCTTCCCAGGTTTCACATTGACCGTTATTTCGTCGTTTTGATCACTTACCACAAAGTCTATCGTAGAATTGTAATAACCCAGTGCATTCAAAGCGGTTTGAATCTCTTTGGTTAAACGCGATTGGAAACGCAGAGAGGTGGAGTACTCACTCGGTTTAATGGCAGAAATATAGGCCTCTACATTATCCTCCAAAGCACCACTCAACCCTTCAATATCTAAAGAGATATCGTTGGCAGCTGCTGGGGCTGATAGAAAAAAAACAATTAGAGGTGTTAGTACTCTCTTTATCATGCTTATGGTCGAGGCTATAGTAGTTGGTCAAAAGGTTATCTAAGATAATAACCGCAAAAAAAAATCATGTCTGTAATAGACTAGTAAACCTTTAATGAATAAAGATTATTTATAGGTTTTATTGTCAGCATTTAGAACAATAATAGATCACAAAAGGAATCCTTGATGGGAAAAATGGATATGATCTCAGCGGCAGATGCACTGCCCGGTAGAGAAACACCAATCACAATCACAGAGCCACATTTTGTAAATCAAAGTTGCTTAACCGCACCATTGCAAAGCCATGAAGATAGCATTGTGCTGGGTCTTGGCTGCTTTTGGGGTGCTGAACGCTTGCTCTGGCAACTTGATGGCGTCGTTTCCACCTCAGTTGGTTACTCTGGAGGATTCACTCCCAACCCAACTTATGAAGAAGTCTGCACCGGTTTAACCGGACATACCGAAGTGGTTCGTGTTGTGCTTGATACCCAAGTCACCTCACTGGTTGAAATTTTGAAGCTATTTTGGGAAAAACACGACCCAACACAAGGCATGCAACAAGGAAACGACAAAGGCACTCAGTACCGTTCAGCCATCTACACTCGCAATGCTGAACAGACCGAGGTTGCCCAACAGACGTTGCAAACTTATCAACAACTTCTAGGTGACAGCGACACGATCACAACCGAAATACTGCCACTGGGTGACTACTATTTTGCCGAGCTGTACCATCAACAATATTTAGCAAAAAATCCCGACGGTTACTGCGGCATTGGCGGTACAGGCATCTGTTTCCCTCCGAGCTTGCAACCTAAAGCGTAGCTTGCGGCTATCACTAATGAGTTGATAATTATCACCACAATCAAAAGCCCTTCTCGGTATCAAACCGAGAAGGGCTTTTGCTTATTGTCGCAACTAAATTGTCGCAACTGAATTCCCACGACTAAAGCAGCGCAATCGCTAAATTAATTTCTTTGTAAGCATCTAATTTTCGCTGATCTTCGACGTCTGGCAATAGCACCTTACCGTTGTCAAAGCAGAAAAGACCAATCCCTGAGATAAAAAACTGCCCCTTAAACAAAACTTTGACAAACTTTGCTATCTGCCTCGGGCGATAAACTGAAAAATTACGTAACATGAACGAACCTAGCCTCAATAATCCATTTGGGTAAAAGTGCTTTTTTTGTTGTTTCTAGCGAAACTTATTGTTGTCAATAGTCCTTGACTGCACCCACTATTCCACGCAACAAGTATACTCAAAAATCAACACTAGAAAAGGGTTATTAACATTTAGAGTTAATTGCTATAAATCATTATATTAGTGCGTGAGTTTTATAAGTTTATTGCACTCATTTATCTAACCTTTAGTTGAGCTTATCCACTCCTTAGCCTAAGGTTTAGAAACTCAACCGACTGTACTGGAACAATAAAATGAAAAAACTGACTTTACTTGCATCGCTATTTTGTTTCCCCTCCTTAGCACTTGCTCTCAATCTGAACGTAGGCCAAGCCATTCCTTCAGTATCAGTAAAAGATTATGGCGAACTCATTATTCAAGCTGATGAAATTAACTATCAAGTATGGGATAGCCAGCAGATGCTCGGTAAAGTACGAGTGATTCAAGCAATCGCTGGAAGAAGTAGTGCAAAAAAAATGAATGCACCACTGATGGCAGATATCACTGCCGCTAATTACCCAGAAGCAGACTATCAAACCACAACAATTATCAACCAAGATGACGCCATTTGGGGCACAGGTTCGTTTGTAAAGTCTTCAGCCGAAGAGAGTAAAAGAGAATTTCCTTGGTCTTCAATGGTGTTAGATCAACACGGCATTGTCACTTCGTTTTGGAAGTTGCCTGAAGAGACGTCAACCATCATCGTTCTCGACAAAGTAGGTAAAGTGTTATTTATCAAACAGGGTGCACTGTCAGAACAAGAGCGCCAAACTGTACTCACTCTCATTTCTGATAATATTTAGCTTAGTTGTATCATTTGGCTTAATTGCATCGCATTACAAAACAGGAAGCCATTCGCTTCCTTTGTCGCTTTAGCGTCAAATTGATTGATTATCATTATAATACCTCTGACATAAGCCAGTAATTGTTATAGTATAACATAACAAATTTACTGTGAGATTATCGAGAACTTGAGTCAGTTTTAGCCTTTAGTCGTTAAACTTCAAAGGATGACACGCTCCGTCGTTTGCGGTCGTGATTCATTAAACTTGCTCACTCCTCACACACTTTTGAAAACTCGGGCGTTTCTCAAGCACCTGAGTTTTTCCTCGAATTGACATGGAGAGATACTTTAATGAAAACCCAATTGACTTTAATTGCTGGCTTAATCGCTTGCCACTCTGCGATTGCAGCTGATGAGTTTCGTCAACATGATGCCCACGTTCATGGGCATGTTGAGTTCAATATTGCTCAGGATGGCAGTGACCTTCTAGTCGAAATCACCGCACCTGGCGCGGATATCGTTGGCTTTGAACACGCGCCAGTAAACGACGCCGACAAGCAAAAAATTGCCGACGCGGTCAAAACATTAAAAGCTGTTGACGGTATTTTCACCATTCCAAGTGCTGCAAACTGCGTGCTTGCTGATGTTCACGTTGACAATACTTTAGAGTCACACGATGAACATGGTCATGACGAACATAAGGAGCATGACCACGAGAAACATCATGATGATCATAAAGACCATGACGATCACAAAGATCATGACCATGACAAGCATCACGATGATCACAAAGACCACGATCATGGCAAGCACCATGATGATCACAAAGACCACGACGGGCATGACGGGCATGGTGAATTTACTGCGCAATACCAGTTCTCATGCCAGAATCTAGAAAAATTGGACTATGTCGATACCAAGTGGTTTACACTGTTCCCATCCACTGAAAAAGTGTCAGTAAACTTACTGACTGATAGTGCACAAACTGCGACTGAACTAACATCTAAACAAACTAGAATTCAATTTTAGTCTGTCACGAGGGTAATCCAATCATCGGTTACCCTCGCTAATCTTTTGAGGAACGTATGGCGCCCATCATCACCTTATCCAACGCAACCTTTCGCTGGAAAGCAGACCAAGCCCCCACGTTAGACATACCCAGCCTTAATATTGAGCAAGGACAGCACCTATTTTTAAAAGGACCGAGCGGTTGCGGTAAGTCGACCTTACTCAGTTTGATTACGGGTATAAACACGGTTTCCAGCGGCTCTTTATCTGCGCTTGGTCAAGAGCTAAACGCGCTTTCCGCCAGTCAAAGAGATCGCTTTAGGGCTGATCATGTCGGCTATATTTTTCAGCAATTTAACTTGCTACCTTATCTATCTGTTATTGACAATGTCACCTTACCTTGTCGCTTCTCCCCTAAGCGAAAAAGTAAGGTACAAGGGTCACTCGATCAAGAAGCCAAATTACTACTCGATCAGTTGAGGCTACCAAAATCACTCATCAATAAGCCCGTTGTTGAGCTGAGTATCGGTCAACAACAAAGAGTCGCTGCGGCAAGAGCATTGATCGGTCAACCCGAATTACTGATTGCTGACGAACCAACTTCAGCACTTGACCATGATAATCGAGAAGCCTTTATCTCGTTGTTAATGGAACAAGCAAACCAAGCCAATTCCACCTTGGTTTTTGTTAGTCACGACCCAACTCTCGAATCACTCTTCACCCGCAGCGAAAACCTTATGGATATTAATCAGGTGTCCGGATCATGAGTATTACTGTCAAACTCGCATGGAAAAGTTTGTTAAACCGCAAAACGACCGCCATTCTCACCATCATCACGGTCGCCATTTCCGTTGTCCTTTTAATGGGTGTAGAGCGAATTCGCACTCAAGCCAAAAGCAGCTTCGCCAATACGATTTCCGGAACTGATTTGATCGTGGGCGGTCGCTCAGGTCAAGTAAACTTGCTGCTATATTCGGTATTTAGAATTGGCAATGCCACTAATAATATTGATTGGAAAAGCTATCAGGAATTTAGCCAACACAGAACCGTCAAATGGGCTATCCCTATTTCTTTAGGTGATTCGCACAAAGGCTTTCGTGTGATTGGAACCAATCATAGTTATTTTGAACACTATCGCTATGGACAGAAACGGCCTTTAGCCTTGGCTCAAGGAAGAGAGTTTGAGGGTCTGTTTGAAACTGTATTGGGGGCAGATGTCGCAAAAGCACTTGGATATCAGATAGGTAGTGAGATCATTATCGCGCACGGAATTAGTGATGTGGGTTTCAGTCGTCATGACAATCTACCCTTCAAAGTGGTCGGCATCTTGGCACCAACCGGGACGCCTGTCGACAAATCAGTTCACGTCTCTTTAGAGGCGATTGAAGCAATTCACGTTGGGTGGGAGTCGGGAGCGAATTTAGGCAACAATCCTAGTAAACAACAACTAGAAAACACTCAGTTCCAACCCAAACAGATCACCGCGATGCTGATTGGTCTGAAAAGTAAAATCCAAACCTTTGCCTTACAACGAGAAATCAATACCTATCGACAAGAGCCACTGAGCGCTATTCTTCCTGGTGTGGCATTGCATGAACTCTGGGGCATGATGGCTGTTGCGGAGCAAGCTCTATTAATTGTCTCTGTCTTTGTCGTTGCGGCGGGTCTAATGGGCATGCTGTCGAGCTTATTGACCAGCCTGCAAGAGCGCAGACGCGAGATGGCAATACTAAGAGCAATGGGGGCAAGACCTAAACATATCTTTATTTTATTGGTGAGTGAGGCAAGTACACTGACGGCTATCGGTATCGCTGTAGGAATCATTGGTGTGTACACGCTTTTGGCTATCGCTGCCCCAATAATTAGTGCAAACTATGGTATCAATATCAACCTCACGGCGATCACCTCGCATGAGTGGACACTATTGCTCTTGGTTCAATTAGCGGGGATCGTGATCGGTATTTTCCCTGCAATAAGAGCCTATAGGCAGTCACTCAGTGATGGCATGACCATAAGGATTTAACACTCAAATGAAATTGATTAAGCTGCTGGGCGTACTTGTCGTTCTTAGCTTGGGGCTCATCAGCCCTGCTCAAGCTAGCATTGAAGATGCTGATGTACTTACCTTGGACTGGATAGACCTAATACCCGAAGCCGAACGCAATCAGTTTAATGCGATGGGGATGCCGATGCCTGACCATTCAGGCATGACAGCGGAACAATCAAAATTAGGCACGGTAAGACAAGAGCTCAATGGCAGCGCGGTAAAAATTCCCGGCTTTGTTATTCCACTTGAGGGAGATGAAGAAAAAGTCACTGAATTTCTGTTGGTTCCGTATTTTGGTGCCTGTATCCACGTACCACCACCGCCACCAAATCAAATTATCTACGTAAAATTCGAACAAGGTGCGCCGATACAGCAATTATGGGATGTCGTCTACGTAGTCGGTCAGTTAAAAACTGAGTCAACCACCTCTGATCTAGCCGAGACTGGCTACCTGATCGATGGCATCAAAATTGAGCCGTACGACGATATGTAAACACAATATTGTTACTCATATGTAAAAAAGGGCTTAACTAACATTAAGCCCTTTCACACAATATATTGTGAGAGAAATACTAATATAGCAACGTAACTCACTAATAATAAAACCGTTGCCATATGACGCCTCACTCTGTGATTATCCGTATATCTCATAAGCGCCTCCTTAACCATACGACAATATTAACAAATTATTATCAATAAATCACCTTTCGTTCACATCCATATTCTCTATCCGTATTCAAAGACAAAATATCGCTAGTCAGTTGCTCTAAACATCGCTAAATTAAACACTTGTGTTATTTTTCGGCTAAGCACGAGACTGTTGATTATGAGTAGCAAGCTTCCTACAGAAATCCAAACATCGACCACAAATTCCACTCATAAAGCTGAACATTCGGCAAAAAAGCGACATATGAAAGATAGTGCAAGTCAAGTGATTGCCATTGCACAAGCGCACTCCCTGGATGCGATGGTATCGGAAGAAGCGCCGAGCAAGACTCTATTCGAACGCGCGATGCTAAGAGAAAAACAGCGCAAAGAACACCGCCAAAAAAACCTTGAGCAGATTATCAAAGCAACATTAGACACCTGTAATAAAGAGGTCGCAGGAGAGCCAGATTTTGATTGGTTGACGCGTTACTTTGAAATGGCTCAGGAGATCCATAACAGTTCGATGCAGAAACTATGGGCTCAAGTGCTGAAAAGGGAAGTGACTAATCCAGGTTCAACCTCACTAAAAGCACTAAAAACGCTCAAGGATATGACACCAAAAGAAGCACAAACACTGCAAAGAGCAGCCTCTCTGGCTTGTACTTTTGGTACCGATAGTAGCCGTAAGCTATTGCTTGGAGTTCGACACCAAGCTGGCTTTTTTAGCTTTTCTAAACGAGAAAGTGTTGATGAGCTCAGTTTAGGGGAATTCCAACTCCCCTACTCCAGTCTACTGCTTTTGATGGAATTGGGTATCTTATTAACGACTGAACTTGAGTCTGGAGAGATTGAGGTCAACTCTGCCCTTAAACTGGCATACCAAGGTACTGAAGTCGCCCTACATGCCAAGTCTAAGGGGATAACACTCACCTACTATCGATTCACTCCAACCGGAATCGAGTTATGCCAGTTGCTGGGCAACCGAATCAACACCCATTATCAAGAAAAATTAATCGATTTACTCAACCGAAAATTTACTGTGAAAGGCGATGTATCAGGACCGATCCACCATACCGTTTAAGCCAACTTTGCTAATGGCAGCTCATTGGGCTGTCGATTAAACCAAGCGAGCTCGTCAGCCAAAGAAACCACTTCTCCCACAACGATCAACGCAGGCGATTGCGCGCCCTTTGCCAATTCTGATAAGTGTTGTAGTTCACCTCGCAACACCTTCTGGTTCGCTTGAGTCCCGCGCTCTATAATAGCAACCGGAACAGAAGGAGAGCGACCGTACTGAATGAGCTTTTGGGCTATCGATTCGGACTTAAGTAATCCCATGTAAATCACTAGAGTTTGATTACCGCGAGCTAATGTCGACCAATCCAAATCATTGCTGTCAGGCTTTAAGTGCCCAGTCACAAACAGAGCAGATTGTGCGTAGTCTCTATGTGTAAGAGGGATGCCTGCATAAGCCGTCGCACCGGCTGCCGCAGTGATCCCCGGTACAACCTGAAACGGTATGCCTTGTTGCGCAAGTACTTGTAACTCTTCCCCACCTCGACCGAAGACAAAAGGATCACCGCCTTTGATTCGAACCACACGCAGGTTTTGTTGGGCGTATTGTACCAACAATTGGTTTGTTTGCTCTTGAGGTACGCTATGATAACCCGCCTTTTTTCCTACACAGACAAGCTTGGTTGAGTCAGGGATCAAGCTCATGATTTCGTCAGAAACTAAGTAGTCATATAGCACGACGTCAGCTTGTTGCAGCAAATTCAATGCTTTCAGGGTCAGTAGCTCTGGATCTCCGGGACCAGCACCAATCAAAGCAACTTCACCTTTGTTAAGAGACGACTTGTTTAATATTGGTTTATCTTGGTTAGTAATCAGCCTTGGGGTTGATTCTACCTGTTTATCTTGGTGCATATCTGGTCTCATGGAACAATCCTTTGTATAGGTGATTGCTGCATTATGACAACCAAAGCATATTACCTGAAATTCTAAAATTTCATTTTTTATTCCAAAAACCAATAGTTCAATGGATTAAACCGTCTCGACTAGTAGAAATTGTTAGCCGTTGGGTTTAGTCTGATGTGATTGAAGTACAAAGGAATCGCACCATGATAGAGTGGAAACTAAAACTATTTGAGCAACTGAGCACCACCGAACTTTACCAGTTACTCAAGCTTCGCGTTGACGTATTCGTGGTGGAACAAAATTGTCCCTATCCTGAACTCGACAATAATGATGATAAACCAGGCGTTCATCATCTACTCGGTTACGATGGTAGAACTCTCGTTGCTTGTGCGCGGCTACTTCCTAAAGGGATCACATACCAACAAGTCAGTATTGGTAGAGTGGCGACCTCACACTCAAGAAGGGGGGAAGGACTTGGACATCTGCTAATACAAACCGCGACTGAAGAGTGTCAAAAGCTATGGCCGAATGAAGAGATAAAGATTGGTGCTCAATTCCATTTACAAGATTACTATGGCCGACATGGATTTATCGCATGCAGTGAAGAGTATCTAGAGGATGACATCCCTCATATCGATATGAAATTAAAAGGATAATATTACCTATCGAAGCAAATAGATCACTATTTGCTTCGACCAAAGCCGCCATCGGACAGTCGGAAAAACATCACTGAATCCGTCCCTTTTTCTATCTGTAAAATGTCCAACTTACCCTCAACGTCATATTTAAAACGAATCAACTGCCCCTGCTTTATACGACTCAAAGGCTTATCTTCACCTTCGATTTGAGCTAACGCATTAAGATCCGCCATTGAGATCCGGTTAACGCGGAACACTTGAGCCAAGGTATCGCCTTTTTTGACCGTATACTCTTTCCATTGAGGCTCTGCTGGAGTCTCAGTAACGATTTCAACATCCGTTTCTGCTAGCGAGCGCGGAGAGACAGAAACTTCAACACGTTCCTGTGCTGACGGCTGTTGCTTTGCTGAAAACATCTCGCTTGGGAGCAATATAACCAAAAGATATAGTGGAACAACTACCATGAGAATACGTTGGTGCATAATAGGTAAGTTATGCCAAAACGTTCTAAAAGACCGCGACTGGTTCGGCGTCGATGAAGCGTTGCTCGATAGCGAGGTTCGCGCAGTATCACACCAACGTGAAAAACGTTGGCTAAGTGGCTCAGTTTGCGGTTTATTGCGACGATTCATTGACCCATATCTCCCAATACGAAGACCAACAGTTTAAAAAAAGCTTAGGTTAGAGTATAGAAAAATCGTCTCCTTTTCATGGGATTAATGTTAAGAATCACACGTTGGATCGGACTATCGATAATATTAAGGAAATCCAATCGTTAGCATTTAGCTTTAGTTGCGAAACTGTTATCCTTTGCGTTCCATTCGTTAAGCTAAGAGAGACCGTCATGTCTGACGTGAAATTAGAGACTGTAGAACAAAAAGCAAGCTACGGTATTGGTCTACAAATGGGCCAACAACTTGCAGGTAGTGGTCTAGAAGGCCTAAATGTTGATGCTATTGCAAAAGGCATCGCCACTGCACTAACTGGTGACATGCCAGAGATTGAAGTAGACGAAATTAACCAAGCACTGCAAGAGCTACACACTCGTGCAGAAGCACTACGTCAAGAAGCGGCTAAAGTTGCTGCTGCAGACGGTGAAGCATTCCTTAAAGACAATGCACTACGCCCAGAAGTGACTGTTCTTGAGTCAGGTCTTCAATACGAAGTACTGACTGAAGGTACCGGTGAAGTTCCATCGGCAGATAAAACTGTTCGTGTTCACTACCACGGTGAACTAACAGACGGTACTGTATTTGATAGCTCAGTATCTCGCGGTCAACCCGCTGAATTCCCGGTAACAGGTGTAATCAAAGGTTGGGTAGAAGCGCTACAATTGATGCCTGTTGGCTCAAAGTGGAAACTTTATATCCCTCAAGACCTTGCATACGGTGAGCGCGGTGCAGGTGCAGCAATTCCTCCATTCGCAGCACTTGTATTTGAAGTTGAGCTTCTAGATATCATCGCTTAACACTTTTTTATTAAGATTATCAAAGCAGTGACTGTTCACTGCTTTTTTTTTGTCTAAAATTAGAGGTGTAGTCTTCAAAGGAACTAGAACTATGCTAAAAACAGTAACTTTCATTTCGGCACTGAGCCTATCCGTGTCAGCATCAGCGATTGACCTATCCAGTTTCAATTCGGATTCAGTGAATAACCTCTTATCATCAGCGCAAAGTCAGCAAGATTCCACGCCAGTCATCGATAATTTGGTGAGTGGTTTGTCAGTCTCACCACAGCAAGCAACAGCTGGAGCGGGGGCATTACTGTCTCTGGCGCAAAGCAGCCTTGGAGAATCACAAACCAGTGAGCTATCAAGTTTAATTCCAGGAATGAGCACCCTAACCGATAGCGGTCTATTGTCGTCGGTACAAAATATGGAGAGTGTACAAAGCGCATTTTCTGCGGTGGGACTTGATCCTTCAATGATAAGCCAGTTTGCACCTATTATTTTGCAATACTTAGGCACTCAGGGAGCTAGTTCAGGGTTAACGGACTCGTTAACGTCTTTATGGCAATAGGCGAATTTCAGATACAAAAAAGCCGAGCTATTGCTCGGCTTTTGTGTTTCTTACGAACTTACTGATTACTCAGCAGCAGCTTCTTCAGATGCTTCTGGGCGATCTACAAGCTCAATGTAAGCCATTGGAGCTTTGTCGCCAGCACGGAAGCCAGCTTTTAGGATACGAGTGTAACCGCCCTGACGAGCAGCAAAACGTGGACCTAGTTCGTTAAATAGTTTTGCAACTACTTCGTTATCACGAGTACGTGCAAATGCAAGACGACGGTTAGCAACACTGTCAGTCTTAGCTAGTGTAATCAAAGGCTCAACTACGCGACGTAGCTCTTTTGCTTTAGGCAATGTAGTCTTGATTACTTCATGACGTACAAGAGAGCTAGCCATATTGCTGAACATCGCTTTGCGATGACTGCTGTTGCGGTTGAGTTGACGACCACTCTTACGATGGCGCATGACCTAATCCTTCTAACTAGTATCGATTAATCTTCAGCGATAGACGCTGGTGGCCAGTTTTCTAGGCGCATGCCCAGAGACAGACCACGTGATGCAAGTACGTCTTTAATCTCAGTAAGAGATTTTTTACCAAGGTTTGGCGTTTTAAGTAGCTCAACCTCAGTACGCTGTACAAGATCACCGATGTAGTGAATCGCTTCTGCTTTAAGACAGTTAGCAGAGCGAACTGTTAGTTCAAGATCGTCTACAGGACGCAGTAGAATCGGATCGAACTCCGGCTTCTCTTCTTTCTCCTCAGGAACACGTACATCACGAAGATCTACGAATGCATCCAATTGCTCAGCTAGGATAGTAGCTGCGCGACGGATTGCTTCCTCAGGTTCAAGAGTACCGTTCGTTTCCATATCGATAACAAGCTTGTCTAAGTCAGTACGTTGCTCAACACGTGCTGCTTCAACTGCGTAGGCAATTTTGTCTACTGGGCTGTAAGTAGCATCGACAAGCAAACGACCAATTGGACGCTCATCTTCTTCGGTATGGATACGAGCTGAAGCTGGAACGTAACCGCGACCACGTTCTACTTTGATACGCATAGCGATCTCAGCGTTGTCATCCGTTAGGTGACAAATAACGTGTTCTGGGTTAGCGATCTCTACATCACCATCATGGGTGATGTCACCTGCAACAACAGGGCCTGAGCCTGATTTGTTTAGTGTAATAAACACTTCATCTCGGCCTTCGGCAACGCGGACAGCTAGACCTTTCAAGTTAAGAAGTATCTCTAGGATATCCTCTTGAACGCCTTCTTTAGTGCTGTACTCGTGCAGAACGCCGTCGATTTCAACTTCAGTCACTGCGCAACCTGGCATTGACGAAAGCAAAATTCGGCGAAGTGCATTACCTAGAGTATGGCCGAAACCACGCTCCAATGGCTCAAGAGTTACTTTTGCGTGTGTCGTGCTAACTTGTTCGATGTCAACAAGACGTGGCTTAAGAAATTCTGTTACAGAACCCTGCATTGTGTCCTCTCTTTAGTTTAAACCTTACTTAGAGTAAAGCTCGACGATCAAGTGTTCGTTGATGTCAGCAGATAGATCTGAACGCTCAGGCATACGCTTGAATGTACCTTCCATCTTACCGGCATCTACTTCAATCCAAGTTGGTTTTTCACGTTGTTCAGCAACTTCTAGAGCCGCTTTAATACGAGATTGCTGTTTAGCTTTCTCGCGGATTGAAACAACGTCGTTAGCCGCAACTTTGAAAGAAGGAACGTTTACAACATTACCGTTAACTAGGATAGCTTTATGGCTAACTAGCTGACGTGCTTCTGCGCGAGTTGCGCCAAAGCCCATGCGGTAAACTACGTTATCTAGACGACCTTCAAGAAGCTGAAGTAGGTTTTCACCAGTGTTGCCTTTAAGGCGAGCTGCTTCTTTGTAGTAGTTACGGAATTGTTTTTCTAGAACGCCGTAGATACGACGAACTTTTTGCTTCTCACGAAGCTGAACGCCATACTCAGATAGACGACCGCGACGAGCGCCGTGTACACCTGGTGCGTTATCAATTTTACACTTGGTATCGATCGCGCGTACACCAGACTTAAGGAATAAGTCAGTACCTTCGCGACGGCTAAGCTTCAGCTTAGGACCCAAATATCTTGCCATGATTCTTCTCCAAATATCCTAGAAACGTTATACGCGACGTTTCTTAGGTGGACGACAACCGTTATGAGGGATTGGTGTCGCATCAACAATGTTTGTGATACGGAAACCAGCAGCGTTCAGTGCGCGAACCGTAGATTCACGACCTGGACCTGGACCCTTAACCATAACTTCCAAGTTCTTTAGACCGTATTCTTTAGCCATTTCAGCACAACGCTCAGCAGCAACCTGTGCAGCGAACGGAGTAGACTTACGAGAACCACGGAAACCTGAACCACCTGCAGTAGCCCAAGCTAGAGCATTACCTTGACGGTCAGTGATGGTAACGATTGTGTTATTGAAAGAAGCATGGATGTGCGCAACGCCATCGGCAACTTGCTTGCGTACGCGCTTACGAGCGCGAGTTGGTTGTTTAGCCATTGTACTCTACCTTCCCGATTATTTCTTGATCGGCTTACGCGGACCCTTGCGGGTGCGAGCGTTGGTTTTAGTACGCTGTCCACGTAGTGGTAGACTGCGACGATGACGAAGACCACGATAACAACCAAGGTCCATAAGACGCTTGATGTTCATTGATACTTCACGACGTAGATCACCTTCTACAGTGTATTTAGCTACACCATCACGCAGTTGATCGATCTGTTCATCAGATAGTTCACTGATCTTAACATTTTCAGCAATACCCACTTCAGCTAGGATAGCTTGAGAGCGAGTCTTACCAACGCCGTAGATCGCAGTTAGTGCGATTACAGCATGTTTTTGATCAGGAATGTTAATGCCTGCTATACGGGCCATTATTCACTCCTAGTTTCATAAAAGAATAGCCGCAGCAAAGCCCGTTATGGATACGCTGCGGTGGTGCTACTTCTTTTGCACGCAAAAGGTAGGCCGAGGAATATACTCGACCATACCTCATATTTCAAGTAAAAATTTCTGCTTTATTAGCCTTGGCGCTGTTTATGCTTTGGCTCACTGCAAATTACGCGAACAACACCGTTGCGCTTGATAACTTTACAGTTACGGCAGATTTTTTTAACGGAAGCACGAACTTTCATTGCTAAACTCCGTAAATGAAATCTGGTTCTACCGTCGATTAACGACCGTAGCCCTTCAGATTTGCTTTCTTCAACACAGAATCATACTGTTGTGACATCAGATGAGTCTGTACCTGTGCCATAAAGTCCATGATAACAACGACTACGATTAGTAGTGATGTACCGCCGAAGTAGAAACGTACGTTCCACGCGACCATCATGAACTCGGGAATCAGACAGATAAAGGTAATGTATAGAGCACCCGCTAGGGTTAGTCTGGTCATTACTTTATCAATATACTTCGCTGTCTGCTCTCCTGGGCGGATGCCGGGTACGAATGCACCGGACTTCTTCAGATTATCTGCTGTTTCACGCGGGTTGAATACCAACGCCGTGTAGAAGAAACAGAAGAAGATAATCGCTGCTGCATATAGCATTACATATAATGGCTGACCCGGGCTCAGAGCCAATGACACGTCAGTTAACCAACCGAACGCGCTGCTCTCGCCATTCTGACCAAACCACTGAGCTAATGTTCCTGGGAACAAAATAATGCTCGATGCAAAGATTGCTGGAATAACACCTGCCATATTAATTTTAAGTGGCAAGTGAGTGCTTTGTGCAGCGAAAACCTTACGGCCTTGTTGGCGTTTGGCGTAGTTAACGACGATACGACGTTGACCACGTTCCATATACACCACAAAGTAAATCACTGCGAAAGCAAGTACAGCAATCAACAGTAGAAGAAGTACGTGCAGTTCACCTTGACGCGCTTGCTCGATTGTTTGACCAATTGCCGAAGGCAATCCAGCAACAATACCTGCAAAAATTAGAATGGAAATACCATTACCAATTCCACGCTCTGTAATTTGTTCACCTAACCACATTAAGAACATGGTACCAGTTACTAAACTTACGGTTGCAATTAGCGTAAACATGGTTTGGTTGATAACAACCAGATTATTGACCATGTTTGGAAGGCCAGTTGCGATACCTATTGCCTGGAATGTTGCAAGTACAAGCGTACCATAACGCGTATATTGGCTAATCTTACGACGCCCTGCCTCACCCTCTTTCTTGAGTTCGGCTAACGCTGGATGAACTACCGTTAGCAACTGGACAACAATCGACGCCGAAATATACGGCATGATGCCCAGTGCTAAAATAGATGCACGCTCTAATGCACCACCGGAGAACATGTTAAACATTTCAACGATGGTACCTTTTTGCTGTTCGAACAAATCGGCAAGTACAGCCGCGTCAATACCAGGAATCGGCACAAAAGAGCCGGCACGGAACACTAAAAGTGCACCTATCACGAATAAAAGTCTCGACTTAAGCTCGTTTAAGCCGCTCTTAGCACTGTTAAAATCTTGTCCTGGTTTCTTAGCCATCTGTACCTCATCCCTCGAGATTATTCCTCGATTTTACCGCCTGCAGCTTCGATTGCAGCTTTAGCGCCTTTAGTCACGCGTAGACCTTTAACAGTCACAGCTTTAGTGATTTCACCTGAAAGAACAACTTTAACAAATTCGATGTTCTTAGTGATCACGTTAGCTGCTTTAAGGCTGTTAAGATCAACAACGTCACCTGTTACTTTCGCTAGCTCAGCTAGACGAACTTCAGCAGACACTAGGCTCTTACGAGAAGTGAAACCGAACTTAGGTAGACGCTGTTTCAAAGGCATTTGACCGCCTTCAAAACCTGGACGAACACTGCCGCCAGAACGAGACTTTTGACCTTTATGGCCACGGCCACCTGTTTTACCAAGGCCAGAACCGATACCACGACCTACGCGCTTCTTAGAAGGCTTAGAACCCGCAGCCGGTGATAGAGTATTCAAACGCATTCTGATTACTCCTCAACTTTAACCATGTAGTAAACCTTGTTGATCATACCGCGAACGCACGGTGTATCTTCAAGTTCTACTGTGTGGTTGATTTTACGAAGGCCTAAACCGCGCAAAGTAGCTTTGTGCTTAGGTAGGCGACCAATAGAGCTCTTAGTTTGAGTTACTTTGATAGTTGCCATGGTGTTCTTACTCCGAAATAGATTCAACAGTTAGACCACGTTTAGCAGCAACCATTTCTGGTGACTTCATGCTACCTAGAGCGTCGATCGTTGCACGAACGATGTTGATAGGGTTCGTAGAACCGTATGCTTTAGATAGTACGTTGTGTACACCTGCAACTTCTAGTACTGCACGCATCGCACCACCTGCGATAACACCCGTACCTTCTGCTGCTGGCTGCATGTAAACTTTAGAGCCAGAGTGGCGACCTTTCACCGGGTGGTGAAGAGTGCCTTCGTTTAACGCGATAGTAGTCATGTTACGACGCGCTTTTTCCATTGCTTTTTGAATCGCTGCAGGTACTTCACGAGCTTTGCCGTAACCGAAACCTACACGACCATTACCGTCACCAACTACTGTTAGTGCAGTGAAGCTCATGATTCGACCACCTTTAACCGTCTTAGAAACACGGTTAACTGCGATTAGCTTTTCTTGCAAATCATTAGCTTGTTGTTGTTCTTTAGCCATCTTCCAACCCTACCTTAGAATTTCAGACCAGCTTCGCGAGCAGAATCTGCTAGCGCCGCTACTCGACCGTGGTATTGGAAACCAGAACGATCAAATGCAACAGCCGAAACGCCTTTTTCAAGAGCGCGTTCTGCAATAGCTTTACCTACTGCTTTAGCTGCATCGATGTTACCAGTGTTCTTCACTTGCTCACGGATCGCTTTTTCTACAGTAGAAGCAGCTGCGATAACCTCAGAGCCGTTTGATGCGATAACCTGAGCGTACACGTGACGAGGAGTACGGTGTACTACTAGGCGAGTTGCACCCAGTACTGCAATCTTACGACGTGCGCGTGTAGCACGACGGATGCGAGATGCTTTCTTATCCATAGTGTTACCTTACTTCTTCTTAGCTTCTTTAGTACGCACATTTTCATCTGCGTAACGAACACCTTTACCTTTATAAGGCTCAGGCTCACGGTAAGAACGAATGTCAGCCGCAACCTGACCAACTAGTTGCTTGTCACAACCGGTGATCACGATTTCAGTTTGGCTTGGACATTCTGCTTTAATTCCCGCTGGCAACTCGTGCTCAACAGGGTGAGAAAACCCAAGTGTTAGACCTACAGCGTTGCCTTTGATAGCAGCACGGTAACCAACACCTTTAAGAGTTAACTTCTTAGTAAAGCCTTCAGTAACACCAACAACCATGTTGTTAACTAGTGCACGAGCAGTACCTGCTTGTGCCCAAGCGTTAGCAACACCTTCTTTCGGACCGAAAGTTAGGTTGTTATCTTCCTGTGCAACAACTACAGCGTCGTTAAGAACGCGAGTTAGTTCGCCTTTGCTACCTTTAACAGTAACTTCTTGGCCGTTTAGTTTCACCTCTACGCCAGCTGGAATAGCGACAGGTGCTTTAGCAACACGAGACATAGTCTACTCCTTATTAAGCTACGTAGCAGATGATCTCACCGCCAAGGCGTGCTTTGCGAGCAGCGCGGTCTGACATCAGACCCTTGGAAGTAGATACCACAGCAATACCCAAACCACCCATTACAGATGGTAGCTCGTTGTTCTTCTTGTAAACACGAAGACCAGGACGAGATACACGTTTGATTTGCTCGATTACAGGTTTAGCTTGGAAGTACTTAAGTGTAACTTCTAGCTCAGGTTTTGTTTCGCCTTCAACAGCGAAATCAACGATATAACCTTCAGCCTTTAGCAAAGCAGCAATTGCAACTTTAAGCTTTGAAGAAGGCATTTTAACAGCAACTTTGTTTGCTGCCTGACCGTTACGAATGCGGGTCAGCATATCCGAAATCGGATCTTGCATGCTCATATGTTTTACTCCAAATGATTAAGTGGCAATTACCAGCTAGCCTTACGAAGTCCAGGAATCTCGCCTTTCATGCAAGCTTCGCGAACTTTGATGCGGCTTAGACCGAACTTACGTAGGTAACCGTGTGGACGACCAGTTTGGTTGCAACGGTTGCGCTGACGTGAGGCACTTGAATCACGTGGAAGAGCTTGCAGTTTAAGAACTGCATTCCAACGATCTTCTTCAGATGCGTTTACATCGCTGATGATAGCTTTTAGAGCTGCACGCTTCTCAGCGTACTTTGCTACTAGCTTCGCGCGTTTAGTTTCGCGCGCTTTCATTGATTGTTTAGCCATAACAGTAACCCTTCACCTTACTTACGGAATGGGAAGTTAAAGGCAGCCAGCAGAGCACGGCCTTCCTCATCGTTTGCAGCAGACGTCGTAATAGTGATGTCTAGGCCGCGAACGCGATCAACTTTATCGTAGTCGATTTCCGGGAAGATGATTTGCTCGCGAACGCCCATGCTGTAGTTACCGCGACCGTCAAAAGACTTAGCGCTAACACCACGGAAATCACGTACACGTGGAAGTGCGATAGAGATTAAACGCTCTAAAAATTCCCACATGCGTTCGCCACGCAAGGTTACTTTACAACCAATTGGGTAGCCTTCACGAATTTTAAAACCTGCAACAGATTTACGCGCTTTAGTGATAAGAGGCTTCTGACCAGCGATCAGAGTCATATCAGAGGCTGCGTTTTCTAGCAGTTTCTTATCGTTGATTGCTTCACCAACGCCCATGTTTAGGGTGATTTTATCAATCCTAGGGACTTGCATGACGCTTGAGTAGCCGAATTGTTTGGTCAATTCAGCAACTACAGACGACTTGTAGTAATCATGCAGTTTCGCCATAGTAGAACTCCAAATTACTTCTAATTAGTTAGAAACAGTTTCGCCGTTAGACTTAAAGAAACGAACTTTCTTACCATCTTCGATACGGAAACCGATACGGTCTGCTTTACCAGTAGCCGCGTTAAAGATTGCAACGTTAGAAGCATCAATAGCTGCTTCTTGTTCAACGATGCCACCTTGTTGCCCCATAGCCGGAACCGGCTTTTGGTGCTTCTTAACAAGGTTGATACCTTCAACGATAACTTTACCAGTTGCTAGAACCTTAGTTACTTTACCTTTCTTGCCTTTATCTTTACCAGCAAGAACGATTACTTCGTCATTACGACGGATTTTAGCTGCCATTTTATAGCTCCTTACAGTACTTCAGGTGCTAGTGAAACAATCTTCATGAATTTCGCGTTACGAAGTTCACGAGTCACTGGACCAAAGATACGTGTGCCGACTGGTTGCTCAGTAGTGTCGTTCAACAGTACACAAGCATTGCGGTCGAAGCGAATGACAGAACCGTCTGGACGACGTACGCCTTTACGGGTGCGAACTACAACCGCCTTCAGTACATCACCTTTTTTTACTTTACCGCGTGGAATTGCTTCCTTGACAGTAACTTTGATGATATCACCGATATGTGCATAACGACGGTGTGAGCCACCCAGAACCTTAATACACATTACCTTGCGCGCGCCAGAGTTATCTGCAGCGTCAAGTGTACTTTGCATTTGGATCATTGTTAGTGCTCCGCTAAATATTAAAAACTAGACCCTCTCGGGTCGGGCTGCCTCTTTAAAAGGGACGCGAATTGTACCACCCTTTTTTTAGATTGGGTAGCCAAAAAATAAGCGGCCCCAAGAAAAATTTGGAGCCGCTTGATTTCAAAAGAGAAAATTGATTAAATTTTCGCCTTTTCTACTACTTTAACCAGTGTCCAAGACTTTTTCTTAGACAGTGGACGGCACTCTTGGATCTCAACTGTGTCGCCTAGGCCACACTCGTTGTTCTCGTCATGTGCGTGTAGTTTGGTCGTGCGCTTTACGAATTTACCGTAAATTGGGTGTTTCACCATACGCTCGATCGCAACTACGATAGACTTGTCCATCTTGTCGCTGATCACACGACCTTGCTCAGTACGAATATTGTCGCTCATTATGCGCCTGCCTTCTCAGTCAAAACAGTTTTCACACGTGCGATATCACGGCGTACAGCTTTAAGAGTATGAGTTTGCTGTAGCTGACCAGTTGCAGCTTGCATACGCAAGTTGAACTGTTCACGTAGCAAATTCAATAGCTCAGCGTTAAGCTCTTCAACGCTTTTTTCGCGTAGTTCTTGTGCTTTCATCACATCACCTGCTTAGTTACAAATGTAGTTTTGAACGGCAGTTTGCGAGCCGCTAGGCGGAACGCTTCACGTGCCAACTCTTCAGGTACACCGTCCATTTCGTACATAACCTTACCAGGTTGGATTTGGGCTACCCAGTACTCAACGTTACCTTTACCCTTACCTTGACGAACTTCAAGTGGTTTTTCTGTGATTGGTTTGTCTGGGAACACACGGATCCAGATTTTACCTTGACGCTTAACATGACGCGTCATTGCACGACGTGCCGCTTCGATCTGACGAGCAGTAAGACGACCACGACCAACAGCCTTAAGACCGAATGTGCCGAAGCTTACGTCTGTACCTTTAGCTAGACCGCGGTTGCGACCAGTCTGAACCTTACGGAACTTAGTACGTTTAGGTTGTAGCATCGTTCGACTCCTTACTTACGGCCTTTGCGCTGCTTCTTAGGCTTGTCGCCTTTTGGCTCTACAGCGTTAGCTGCTGGCATACCGCCTAGAATCTCACCTTTGAAGATCCAAACTTTAATGCCGATCACACCGTATTGAGTGTGAGCCGAAGAAGTTGCGTAATCAATGTCTGCACGTAGAGTATGTAGAGGCACACGACCTTCACGATACCATTCAGAACGTGCGATTTCAGCGCCGCCTAGACGACCGCTTACTTCCACTTTGATACCTTTAGCGCCAAGACGCATAGCATTTTGTACCGCACGCTTCATAGCGCGACGGAACATAACACGACGCTCAAGTTGAGACGCGATGCTATCAGCCACTAATTGACCGTCTAGCTCAGGCTTACGTACTTCAGCGATGTTAATTTGCGCTGGTACACCTGCGATTTTAGCTACAGCTGCGCGTAGCTTCTCAACGTCTTCACCTTTCTTACCGATAACAACACCAGGGCGAGCAGTGTGAATAGTCACACGGATGCTCTTCGCTGGACGCTCGATAACGATGCGTGATAGAGACGCTTTTGCTAGTTCCTTAGTAAGGAACTGACGTACCTTGAAGTCGCCGTCTAGGTTGTCAGCGAATTCTTTGGTGTTAGCAAACCATGTAGCATTCCAAGGCTTAACGATGCCAAGACGAATACCATTTGGATGTACTTTCTGACCCATTGCTTATCTCCTAGTCTTAAGCGTCTGCAACAACAACTGTGATGTGGCAAGAACGCTTCAAGATACGGTCGGCACGGCCTTTAGCACGAGGCATAATACGCTTCATGATAGGACCTTCATCTACGAAGATTTTAGCGACTGAAAGATCGTCGATATCTGCACCTTCGTTATGTTCCGCATTCGCGATTGCTGATTCTAGAACTTTCTTGATTAGTTCAGCAGCTTTCTTGTTGCTGAAAGTAAGAAGTTCTAGAGCTTGATCCACGTTTTTACCGCGGATTTGGTCTGCAACTAAGCGAGCTTTCTGAGGAGAAATACGAGCAAAGTTATGTTTAGCGATAGCTTCCATCATCTACTCCTTATTTCTTCTTAGCTTTCTTATCTGCAGCGTGGCCGCGATAAGTGCGAGTTGGTGCAAATTCACCCAGTTTGTGACCGATCATTTCTTCGGTAACGAAAACTGGTACGTGCTGACGACCATTATGGACAGCGATGGTCAAACCAATCATTGATGGAATGATCATTGAACGACGGGACCAAGTCTTAACAGGCTTTTTGTCTCCGCTTTCCACCGCTTTCTCTACCTTCTTCAGCAAGTGTAGGTCAATAAATGGACCTTTCTTGAGAGAACGTGGCATGGCGATTCCTCTTTATAGATTACTTATTACGACGACGTACGATGTACTTGTCAGTGCGCTTGTTCTTACGAGTCTTAAAGCCTTTAGTTGGCTGACCCCAAGGAGATACTGGATGACGACCACCAGAAGTACGGCCTTCACCACCACCGTGTGGGTGGTCTACCGGGTTCATTACCACACCGCGAACGGTTGGACGAACACCGCGCCAGCGGCTAGCACCAGCTTTACCTAGTTCACGTAGCATATGCTCAGAGTTACCAACTTCACCGATTGTTGCACGGCCTTCAGAAAGTACTTTGCGCATTTCGCCAGAACGTAGGCGTAGAGTTACATATGCACCATCGCGAGCGATGATTTGTGCGTATGCACCTGCAGAACGAGCAATTTGTGCACCTTTACCAGGTTTTAGTTCAACACAGTGAACAGTAGAACCTACTGGGATGTTGCGCATTGGCAGAGTGTTACCTGCTTTAATAGGCGCATCAACACCAGATTGGATTTGGTCACCCGCTTGGATGCCTTTTGGTGCAATGATGTAGCGGCGCTCACCGTCTGCGTACAGAACTAGAGCAATATTTGCGCTACGGTTTGGATCGTATTCTAGGCGCTCAACTTTCGCTGGGATGCCATCTTTAGTACGTTTAAAGTCAACGATACGATAGTGATGCTTGTGACCACCACCGATGTGACGTACTGTGATACGACCGTTGTTGTTACGACCACCGTTTTTAGAGTTTTTCTCTAGAAGTGGTGCATATGGCTTACCCTTGTGTAGGTCAGCGTTAACAACTTTAACTACGTGACGACGACCAGGGGAAGTCGGCTTACATTTAACAATAGCCATTGTTTAACTACTCCTGTTATTCCGCGCCGCCAACAAAGTCAAGATCTTGACCTTCCGCCAAAGTAACGTACGCTTTCTTAACGTCGCTGCGGCGACCTTGGCGTAGACCTTGACGTTTAGTCTTACCCTTAAGAACAAGAGTATTTACAGACTTAACTTCAACTTCAAATAGCTTTTCTACAGCTGCTTTGATCTCTTTCTTAGTTGCATCTTTTGCTACTTTGAAAACGATAGTGTTCGCTTTCTCTGCAGCCATAGTTGCTTTCTCAGAGATGTGTGGAGCACGTAGAACTTTTAGGATACGCTCTTCAGTGATCATGCTAGCATCTCCTCAACTTGCTTCACTGCTTCTGCAGTAATTACAACCTTGTCAAACGCGATTAGAGAAACTGGGTCAATACCAGCTACGTCGCGAGCGTCAACTTTGTACAGGTTACGAGCCGCTAGGAAAAGATTTTCATCTACTTCACTAGTTATGATTAAAGCGTCAGTTAGCTCAAGCTCTTTAAGCTTAGCAACTAGCTCTTTAGTCTTTGGAGCTTCTACAGAGAAGTTATCAACAACGATTAAACGCTCTTGACGAACTAGCTCAGAAAGAATGCTCTTCATAGCACCGCGGTACATTTTTTTGTTTACTTTTTGGCTGTGATCTTGTGGTTTCGCAGCAAAAGTAACACCACCTGTACGCCAGATAGGGCTACGAATTGTACCAGCACGTGCACGGCCAGTACCTTTTTGGCGCCATGGCTTAGCGCCACCGCCAGATACTTCAGAACGAGTCTTTTGAGCACGAGTACCTTGACGAGCACCTGCTGCATAAGCAACAACTACTTGGTGTACAAGAGCTTCGTTGAAGTCACGTCCGAAAGTAGTCTCGGAAACAGTTAGTGCATCAGCACCTTTAACCATCAATTCCATTACTTACTCCTAGACGTTATGCTTTAATAGCTGGTTTAACGATCACGTTGCCGCCAGTTGCGCCTGGGACTGCACCTTTAATAAGAAGCAGATTGCGCTCAGCGTCAACACGTACGATCTCTAGGTTTTGAGTCGTTACACGCTCAGCACCCATGTGACCTGCCATTTTTTTGCCTTTAAATACGCGACCTGGAGTTTGGCATTGACCAATTGAACCCGGTGCACGGTGAGACAAAGAGTTACCGTGAGTCATATCTTGAGTAGAGAAGTTCCAACGCTTAACAGCGCCTTGGAAGCCTTTACCTTTAGATGTACCAGTAACGTCTACTTTTTTAACGTCGTTGAATAGTTCTACGTTTAGCTCAGCGCCAACTTCGAACTCTTCGCCGTTTTCCAAACGGAATTCCCAAAGACCACGACCAGCTTCAACACCTGCTTTCGCAAAGTGACCAGCTTCTGGCTTTGATACACGGCTAGCTTTCTTAGCACCTGCAGTTACCTGGATTGCTGCATAACCATCTGCTTCAAGTGAACGCACTTGAGTTACACGGTTCGCTTCAACCTCAACAACTGTTACAGGGATAGAAACGCCTTCATCAGTAAATACGCGGGTCATACCCACTTTACGTCCGACTAGACCAATCATTATTCTAATCTCCCTTAACCTAGGCTGATTTGTACATCAACGCCAGCAGCAAGATCTAGACGCATTAGAGCGTCAACAGTTTTGTCTGTTGGCTCAACGATGTCGATCAAACGCTTGTGAGTACGAATTTCGTACTGGTCACGTGCATCTTTGTTGACGTGTGGAGAGATAAGAACAGTGAAGCGCTCTTTACGAGTAGGTAGTGGAATTGGACCACGAACCTGTGCGCCGGTACGCTTTGCTGTTTCAACGATTTCCGCTGTAGACTGGTCGATTAGTTTGTAATCGAAAGCCTTTAGACGGATACGAATACGTTGGTTCTGCATGAGACAGAGCTCCAATTATTAATTAATTACACAAACAATATCGCCACTCAAACTCGTTAAGACGAGTGAATGCCGATTGATTTATGTGAAACCGTAACCTCCAAGATTAGGAAGTATTGTCAGTTAATTTTCTATTAACTATCCCTATATGCCGAAATCACGTTCGGGGATAGTTTTCCTCAAAGAAAAGATAGCTAATTGTATTAACCGCGAACATAAGCTGAGTCTACATTACTAAGTCATTACCTAGGGTAATACTTACTCCTCGATGCTCATTGGTTCACAACTGGCTTAACCAGTGGCGTGCATTATACAGATCACATTTCATGATGCAACCATTGCGGGAAAAATAATCAGAAATAACGCCAAGTGGCTGTTTCCAGGAATGGTCGAACTCTAGCAGCTTGATATATACTGTCTAGCTTCTGCTAGAGTCCAAATTTTTCACTATAGAGTGAGATGGGACGGTTAGTCTTCTTCTATAAACTGGGCTTGTAGATAATTTTCAAGACCGACTTTGTCAATTAACCCAAGTTGGGTTTCTAGCCAATCTACATGCTCTTCCTCATCCTCTAAGATATCCTGAAACAGGTCTCTCGACACAAAGTCTCTGGTATCTTCGGCGTAAGCAATGGCATCTTTAAGATCTGGAATTGCCATCATTTCTAACTTTAGGTCGCATTCCAGCATCTCTTTGGTATCTTCACCTATCATTAACTTCCCTAAGTCTTGAAGGTTGGGTAGTCCTTCAAGAAATAGAATGCGCTCGATAAGGTGATCGGCATGTTTCATTTCATCGATAGATTCATGGTATTCCTTATCTGCCAAATGTTTCAGACCCCAGTCTTTATACATTCTTGCATGTAGGAAATATTGATTGATGGCAACGAGTTCGTTACCTAGGATTTTATTGAGATGTTGAATTATGATTGGATCGCCTTTCATGACAAACTCTCCTCTTTGGCTCACTATTAACTGTAGAACCAATCGGCGAAGTGTCAAAGTCTAGGGCTGTTGTCTTGTGTTAGCTTACTTTTGCAAACATCACAGACTGAGTTTCATCCAGGATTTCTTTCGCTTGTTTGATGCATTTGCCGCACTGTGAGCCAAGAGAAGTGCACTTCCGAATGGTACGCATATCGCTGATACCGTCTTCAATGACGAGCTTACGTAATTTCTTATCAGAGACACCGTGGCAAAGACAAACAAACATAATAGAACCTTTAATAAACCTTAAAGGTGAATATAAACGAGAATCGTTAGTGTTTCTAGTGCTTTTTGTGTTGATTTCGCAGCTTATCATCCTGGACATCACTAACATATTGAATAATTTTATGATTTTTCCAAATAAAAAAAGAGGAGCTTAAGCTCCTCTTTTTCGATGCGATTATCGCAGATTTCAACTAATCAATATTAGTCAAAGATCTTAGCAACAACACCAGCACCTACTGTACGGCCACCTTCACGGATAGCGAAACGTAGGCCTTCATCCATTGCGATTGGAGCGATTAGCTCAACTTGCATTTGGATGTTGTCGCCTGGCATTACCATTTCTACGCCTTCTGGTAGAGAGATATCACCAGTTACGTCAGTTGTACGGAAGTAGAACTGTGGACGGTAGCCTTTGAAGAATGGAGTGTGACGACCACCTTCATCTTTAGACAGTACGTATACTTCTGATTCGAACTTAGTATGTGGGTTGATTGAACCCGGTGCCGCTAGAACTTGACCACGTTCAACGTCATCACGCTTAGTACCACGTAGAAGTGCACCAACGTTCTCACCTGCACGACCTTCGTCAAGAAGCTTACGGAACATTTCAACACCAGTACAAGTCGTTGTAGTCGTATCTTTGATACCAACGATTTCTACTTCGTCACCTACACGTAGGATACCGCGCTCGATACGACCAGTTACAACTGTACCACGACCTTGGATCGAGAATACGTCTTCGATTGGTAGTAGGAACGGTAGGTCTACTGCACGCTCTGGCTCTGGGATGTAGCTGTCTAGTGCTTCAGCAAGTTCAACAATTTTCGCTTCCCACTGCTCTTCGCCGTTTAGAGCGCCTAGTGCAGAACCTTGGATAACTGGTAGGTCATCACCTGGGAAATCGTACTCAGATAGAAGTTCACGAACTTCCATTTCTACTAGCTCTAGAAGCTCTTCATCATCAACCATGTCACATTTGTTCATGAACACGATGATGTATGGGATACCAACCTGACGGCCAAGTAGGATGTGCTCACGAGTCTGAGGCATTGGACCGTCAGTTGCAGCAACAACTAGGATACCACCGTCCATTTGCGCAGCACCAGTGATCATGTTTTTAACATAATCCGCGTGTCCTGGGCAGTCTACGTGTGCGTAGTGACGAGCTGGAGTATCGTACTCAACGTGAGAAGTTGCGATTGTGATACCGCGCTCACGCTCTTCTGGAGCGTTATCGATAGATGCGAAGTCTTTCGCTACACCGCCGTAAACTTTTGCAAGTGTAGTACAGATTGCAGCAGTAAGAGTTGTTTTACCGTGGTCAACGTGGCCGATTGTACCAACGTTTACGTGCGGTTTCGTACGTTCAAATTTTTCTTTAGACACGATCGTGTTCCTTCCTAGTTATGATTCACCCCGATAAACAATTAAAATTCGGAGCGCGCCAGAAATTGCTATTTTATGCGCCAATTTTACTCAGCGCAATAGGTTCATTACTAAACAATAGCTGATTAGCTACGCTGTGCAATAATTGCGTCCGCCACATTCTTTGGAACTTCAGCATATTCACTAAATTCCATCGAATAAGACGCACGACCTTGAGTTGCAGAGCGCAAATCAGTTGCGTAACCAAACATGGCAGAGAGTGGTACTTGAGCACGGATTACTTTTAAACCTGCGTGGCCTTCATCCATACCCTCGATCATGCCGCGACGACGGTTTAGATCGCCTACAACATCACCCATCCAATCTTCTGGAGTCGTTACTTCAACCTTCATCATAGGCTCAAGAAGCACTGGTTGCGCTTCTAACGCACCTTTCCTGAAAGCCATTGAGCCGGCGATCTTAAACGCCATCTCATTTGAGTCGACATCATGGTAAGAACCGTCGAACAAGGTCGCTTTAATATCCAGTACTGGATAACCAGCGAGAACACCGTTGTTCATTTGTTCTTCGATACCTTTCGATACCGAGCTGATGTATTCCTTAGGAACCGCACCACCCACGATCTCGTCAACGAATACAAACCCTTCGCCCACTTCTGCTGGTTCAAGCTTCAGCCATACGTGACCATATTGACCACGACCACCAGATTGACGAACAAATTTGCCTTCAACTTCCGTGCTGCCGCGAATAGTTTCACGGTATGCAACCTGAGGTTTACCCACGTTGCAATCAACACTGAATTCACGTTTCATGCGATCAACGATGATATCGAGGTGAAGTTCACCCATACCAGAAATCAGTGTCTGGCCAGATTCATCATCAGTTTCAACACGGAACGATGGGTCTTCTGCAGCTAGTTTACCTAGTGCAATACCCATTTTTTCTTGGTCTGCCTGAGAACGAGGTTCTACAGCAATTTGGATAACAGGTTCTGGGAACTCCATGCGCTCTAGAATCACCTTGTGATTCAGGTCGCATAAGGTATCGCCTGTTGTAACGTCTTTTAGACCAATCGCTGCTGCGATATCACCCGCACGAACTTCTTTAACTTCTTCACGCTTATTCGAGTGCATCTGAACGATACGTCCAAAGCGCTCTTTTTGCTGTTTGACTGAGTTATAAACAGCATCACCAGAATTCACTACGCCTGAATAGACGCGCATAAATGCGAGTGTTCCCACGAATGGGTCTGTTGCGATCTTAAATGCCAATGCAGAAAACGGTTCGTTATCGTCAGCATGACGCTCGACCTCGTTTTCATTTTCATCCACACCTTTGATTGCAGGAACATCAATTGGAGAAGGAAGATACTCAACAACCGCGTCCAGTACCGCTTGCACACCTTTATTTTTAAATGCACTACCGCAAGTAGCGAGTACAATTTCGTTATTTAGTGTACGTGTACGCAGACCAGTCTTGATGTCAGCTTCAGAAAGCTCACCTTCTTCAAGATACTTGTCCATGAGTTCTTCATTCGCTTCAGCAGCGGCTTCAACAAGATTGTTACGCCACTCTTCCGCTTCTTCTTGCAATTCCGCTGGAATATCTTCGTATTCGAAAGTCATGCCTTGATCGGCATCATTCCAGTTGATTGCTTTCATCTTGATAAGGTCGATGACACCTGTGAACTCATCTTCCGCACCAATATTTAACTGGATAGGAACTGGGTTCGCACCAAGACGATCTTTAATTTGATTCACAACGCGTAGGAAGTCTGCGCCTGCACGGTCCATCTTATTAACAAATACCATACGTGGAACGTGGTACTTGTCTGCTTGACGCCATACAGTTTCAGACTGAGGTTCAACACCTGATGAGCCACAGAATACGACCACTGCACCATCAAGCACACGTAAAGAACGCTCTACTTCGATAGTAAAGTCTACGTGTCCAGGGGTATCAATGATGTTGATGCGATGATCTTGGAATTGTGCTTCCATACCACGCCAGAAGGTAGTTGTAGCAGCAGATGTGATAGTAATACCACGCTCTTGCTCCTGCTCCATCCAGTCCATGGTTGCAGCACCATCGTGAACTTCGCCGATTTTGTGAGAAAGGCCAGTGTAGAACAGAATACGCTCTGAAGTGGTTGTTTTACCTGCATCTACGTGAGCAACGATACCGATATTACGATAGCGCTCAATAGGAGTTTTACGAGCCACGATTGTATCCTCTTACTAAGGGGTTCCTTAGAGTATAGAAAAGTGCTGCGAGGGAGACTCGCAGCACTGAAAAGGTATTACCAACGGTAATGAGCAAACGCTTTGTTAGCATCAGCCATGCGGTGAACGTCTTCACGTTTCTTAACCGCAGTACCTTTGTTCTCAGACGCATCTAGCATTTCAGCAGCTAGGCGTTGAGCCATAGATTTTTCACCACGCTTACGCGCAGCTTCAACCAACCAACGCATAGCAAGTGCGTTACGGCGAACCGGACGAACTTCTACAGGTACTTGGTAAGTTGAACCACCTACACGGCGAGATTTAACTTCTACCGCTGGGCGAACATTTTCAAGAGCTTCTTCAAATACAGCTAAGTGGTCTTTGCCAGACTTCTCAGCCATTGCATCTAGTGCAGTGTAAACGATTTTCTCTGCAGTAGATTTTTTTCCGTCAACCATAAGGATGTTAACGAATTTTGCCAGCAGTTCAGATTTAAACTTCGGATCTGGAAGGATCTTACGCTGACCAATTACGCGACGACGTGGCATGGAATTTCTCCGTTGTCTTATTCTTCAGGTTATCCAAAACTTTACAGTTTCTTCAAAAATTAAAATTTAATTTTAGTGTTTGGCCTTACTTAACGCTTCTCTTTAAAAAGAAGGGCATTAAGACTTAGGACGCTTCACACCGTACTTAGAACGACCTTGTTTACGGTCATTTACGCCAGCACAGTCAAGTGCGCCGCGAACAGTGTGGTAACGTACACCAGGAAGGTCTTTAACACGACCGCCACGGATTAGAACAACCGAGTGCTCTTGAAGGTTGTGACCTTCACCACCGATGTACGAAGTTACTTCGAAACCGTTTGTCAAACGTACACGACAAACTTTACGAAGTGCTGAGTTAGGTTTTTTAGGTGTAGTAGTATATACACGAGTACATACACCACGTTTTTGTGGGCACGCTTCTAGTGCTGGCACGTTGCTTTTAACAACTTGCTTTGCACGAGGCTTACGTACCAACTGGTTAATAGTTGCCATTAACTAGCTCCTGATTTACTTGAAAGTAAGCTTTGTGAAAAATCTAGCCCTAACTACCAATGGCAATTAGGGACGCAAAATTCTATGCAGCAGTGAGGGGTGTGTCAAGAAATATACAGATCTTTTTTAACCTGTAACAATAATCCGTAGATAGAATGGGGGTTCTATTCCCAAGTAAGGCTGGAATCGTGACGCTCAGTAAGCCTAACAAAACCCGAAAAATCAACAACTTCACAAGATGCCACTTGCTCTTTATTGATCCCTCGAGCCAAAAGGTCCTCAAGTAATACAAAACTTCGTTCAGTGATACTCTCTGAGCAAAGTTTGGTCAAATAGCTGGCCTCTTCAATCAAAATCAGCTCATCTTGCGAGGATAAAAAAACAGAAGCAGCCTCTAAGCCCGCTTTATTTTTGATGATATGTAACATAAAGCACCTTAAAAGCTCACGACTTTACTGCATTGGCTAAGTTCTGCGGTTATCGCATGATGTGATAGGAGCTCTCCTTCTATCACGCAATCTGTCAACGTTAGTCCGTATTGGTTTAAGCTCTGCTCGCAAATATAGATCTGCTCAATATCGTAAAGTTCTAATAATCTATACGCACTAATATAGTCTTTACTTAGTACCGTTTCTGCCTGTTGCCCTTTACGCAATTGATTCACACCACCAGCAATAAAGAATACTTTGATATCTTCAGTAAATGCCGACGTCGCTAATAGTGCGTCCAGTCCTTCTCGACCAGACGAGCTTGAGTGAGGCAAAGAATGAAATACAAAACCTAACATTTAGAACTGCACCACTCTATCTTGGGTTAATAACGCTGTCGCCAGTCCACCTAGACCCGCTAACTCAAACCCTGGGGCTAAGTTACTCGCGGTTAATTGGTGCTGATTTGCCTCTTCTGAACTGACTACCCCTCGCCTTAACGACGCAGCCACACAAGTTTCTAGTTTAACGTTATGTTCTTCCGCCAACTTTTGCCATGCTCTCACCAAATCGAACTCATCATTGGCGGGCACCGTCAGGCTCGATGCATTCAAAATGCCATCTTGGTAAAAGAACACACTGACTAATTTATGCCCTCGAGCAATCAACGCTTGAGCAAATAGATAAGCGCTTCTTGCAGACTGTGAGCCATAGACAGAACCGTTAACCACCAAAGAGTAAGTCAGAGAAGACACGCTACTCGTCCTCAGTTTTGCGCTGACGGATATAGAGGTAAACCGTATGCTTTGAGATGTTCAATCTGTCAGCGACGCGGTTAATCGCATCTTTAATATCAAAAATGCCTTTATCAAACAGTTCCATCACGATCTGTCTGTTCTTAGTGTTATTTGAAACTGACTTGTCTGCATTGATATCTTCAATCGTACGTTCAACCGTTTGGTCGACAAGTTCTTCTACATCACTGGCAAAGTTTACCGATGAAGCGGCCTCTTTAGCTTCTTGCGTCGGCATGAATGATTGTAGGATCTGAGAGAATGGGGCATCGAGATTAACGTTGATACACAAAAGACCAATCACTCGATTATCACCGTTCCTGATGGCAATCGTGATCGACTTCATAAAGACGCCACCTTTCGCTCGAGTAAAGTAAGAGCGAGAGAAGTTACGCTCAGAGCCTTCAATATCTTTTAGCATCTTTAGTGCTAAGTCCGTAATCGGCGAACCTACCTGGCGACCTGTATTTTCACCATTGGCTATCTTTACTGCAGAAGTGTTGAGATCTTCTAAAGAGTGCAAAACAATCTCACAAAAGGGACCGATTAGACTCGCCAATCCGTCTACCACCGCTTCGTAAGATTTTAAAATGATTTTATCGTGCTCACTAAATGGCGCCACATCAACCGACTCCATTTCAAGCAACTCATCAGGATTAGCTATGTCCGTCACAATATGTCGACCCTGTCCAATAGAGAAAACTTAAAAAATTTATGTAAGTTTATCAGAAATTTTGAACGCTACCTCAAACAAAGTCATCAACTAGTGATTTAGGACAAAAAACTTGGTTACTGATGCAATAAAAAAAGCTCGCCGAAGCGAGCTTTTAATCATTTAAATTTAGGGCTTATTGACCCGATGCTTGTTCATTTTCAACCGATAGTAGTTCAACTTCAAATACTAACGTTGAGTTTGCTGGAATCGTTGGGGTATCTTGCTCACCGTATGCGAGCTCTGGCGGAATAACAAATTTGTATTTTGCACCAGGCTTCATCAACTGTACGCCTTCCGTCCAACCAGGAATAACACGGTTAAGTGGGAAAGTGGCTGGCTCACCACGATCGTAGGAGCTATCAAACTGAGTGCCGTCGATTAATGTACCTTTATAGTGCACAACAACCGTGTCTGTCTCTTTTGGTTGCTCGCCTTCACCTTGCGCCTCTACTTGATATAGCAGACCAGAATCGGCTTTTACGACGCCCTCTTGCTTCTCAAATTCAGCACGGAACGCATCGCCTTCTTGTTTAGTGGCTGCTGCTTTTTCTTCTACTTGCTTTTGCATCGTTTCTGCAACGCGCTGATCCAAACTTTCCAGCGTTTGGCGAATCTCATCTTCTGTCAACTCAGCCTTGTCTGCAAATGCTTGCTCAATACCTTTAAGTACCAGCTCTTTCTTAAGCTCGATACCGAATTCCGCTGGCTTGTCTAGGCTCGCACTTAGATAGTTTGCAAAAGAAACACCAATCGCATAGGCCGCTTTGTCATCTTCAGATTTGAATACCACCGCTTTAGGCGCTTCGGCTTCCACTTGTGCTGTTGGCTTAACTTCTTTCGGTGCCTCTTCTTTTTGACAACCTACAGCTAACATAACAGTCGCTGCAAGTAACGACACTTTAAATAGTGATTTCATTTATTTCTCCGATTATGGAAGTATTATAGATCTAACAGCCATTAACATTTGCAAAGCTTGTCATTATTGACAGTATGCGTAACTATCTAAATCTAGTGATTTTTCTTGATTATAGAATATAAATATACTCTCTAATGCTCAAGTCTCAACATGGAATATAGGTAATGATGCGAATAATATCTCATTCTGTAACCTGTCTTATTGTCATCAGCCTGTTAAATGGGTGTTTTTTTCAAACCCAAGCTGACAAAACCTGGCCGCTCGCACCAGAAGGTTCAACCAGTTTAGCACTGAGCCGCGATGCTCGATTTGCTTTGCTTTACTCTAAGCAACAACATTTACAGTTGTGGGATCTAGAGCAAAACACATTATTAGCTAAGCTTGGCATCCAAGACCCTGAACAAAACATCATCTCTCTTATGAGATTTTCTGATAATGCGCGCTTTGCGATTACCGCGACTCAAACCAACTTCGCCATTTGGGATCTCGCATGGTCACAATCCAAAGGACTATGGTCCATTTCCGATGGGTTGATTCAAGATATCGCAATCAGTAACAACGGCACATTGGTACTTCTTGGCTTAAGTAACGGAAAAGCCATCTTCATTGACTTAGTCACTGGTCGGCGCCTAGAGTTCCTTGCCCACCAAGAAAAAGTCAACACGGTTGCCTTATCACCCAATGGAAAATATGCTCTATCCGGTGGCAATGACCATAACGCCTATTTTTGGGATACCAGCACCGGACAGATAATTCACCGCTTCCAACATGATCAAAGAGTTGGTACGACCGAACTACAGAGAGACGGACACCTAGCTCTGACTTCAGACAGCGGTAACAACGCTATCATTTGGGATCTGAGTACAGGTCAACAGCAAGCGAAACTGAGTAGTTGGCATCGACAGTTGATCTTCTCAAGCGCACGCTTTTCTGACGACGGCAGCAAACTTGCTACCGGCACGCCGGCGTCCAGATTAATGGTATGGGACACCTCCACAGGCTCTTTGATGGACAGCTATGAAGTTGCCATGTTAAAAGATGTGCGCCCACCGAGAGGAGTAGTGTATGATGCCGCATTCCATAGCTCAGAGATGGTGGTTTCAGCCTCATCAGCGGGCGTAGTACAGGCTTGGCAAATTGACGAGTAATTGCGATGAATAATTCACAAATTGAAACTCTTGAAGAGCGTATTAATGATTTGGAGTGCAAAGTCGCATTCCAAGAACAAACCATTGAAGAGTTAAATGACGCACTGACTCAACAGCAACTGCTGATCACTAAGATGCAAGATCAGATGAAGTACGTGGTTGGAAAAGTAAAAAACATGGACACTTCGAACCTTGCTGACGCTACAGAGGAAACCCCGCCTCCACACTATTAATGCACCGTATCGCCTATCTGAAACCGCGTTAAAAACCTAAAAAAGCGGACTTTCATTATCGAAAGTCCGCTTTTTATTATTGATTCGATTGGCGGTGATGCTATCGACTTAAGCGCTGTCTTACCGCTTCAAACAGGCAGATACCTGAGGCGACCGATACGTTTAGGCTAGAGACTGAACCTGCCATAGGGATTTTAATTAAGTCATCACACGTTTCTCGAGTTAGGCGGCGCATACCGTCACCTTCTGCGCCCATGACAATAGCGAGCGGACCATCGAGCTTAGCTTGGTATATATCATGTGTTGCTTCACCCGCTGTTCCAACAATCCAAATACCCTGCTCCTGAATAGCGCGCATTGTTCTTGCTAGATTGGTGACTCGCACCAAAGGAACGGTTTCCGCTGCGCCACAGGCTACTTTGCTCACCGTTGCCGTTAACGGTGCTGATTTATCCTTAGGAACGATCACGGCAGCCACACCAGCGGCATCGGCATTACGCAAACAAGCACCTAGGTTATGAGGATCTGTCACACCGTCAAGAATCAGCAGCAAAGGCTGGTTGCTTTGGGCAATGATTTGCTCTAAATCGTGTTCATTTAGCGCTTTTGCCGGCTTAACGCGCGCAATAATCCCTTGATGATTGGCGCCTTTCGCTTTGTCATCCAGTGCCTTACGTCCCATTTGCTGGATTGAGATGCCAAACTGGTTCAGTTCATTCAGTACTGGCATCAAACGGTCGTCTTGACGTCCCTTCAATACAAACGCCTCGATGAAGCGTGCAGGGTCTTTATCTAAAACCGCTTTTACTGCATGGATGCCGTAAATAAATTCATTACTCATGGATTAGACCTTGAATCGGTTACTTTTATTAATTAGTTACTTACTAGTAGAGCGAGGAGCCTTATTTTTACGGGCTTTACTCGCTTTCGATTTTTTGTGGCGCTTGTTTGGTTTGCTATCTTGCTGACCATCAGGACGCACCGTCGCTTCCACCATTGGTTTGGCTTTTCTTGTCGCTTTACCCTTTGATGCAACACCACGCTTTTTCTCTTTGGCTTTCTTTTGTGCTTCTGCAGCCCGCTTCTTGGCTGTTTTACCTTTGCCACGAAGCGGGCGACTGGTTTCGACTAACTCAAAATCAATCTGTTTATCATCAAGGTTAACGGATAGAACTTTCACCTTAACCGCATCACCAAGGCGATAAATCGCACCGAAGCTTTCACCAATCAATCGCTGTCCGATTGGGTCAAATTGATAGTAATCATTAGCGAGTGTCGAGATATGTACCAGACCATCAATATGCAGCTCAGTGAGACGCACAAAGAAACCGAAGCCAGTTACATTGGCAATTACACCATCGAGTTCTTCACCCACATGGTCCTGCATATACTCACACTTAAGCCAATCGGCCACATCTCGAGTCGCATCATCGGCTCGACGCTCGGTCATCGAACACTGCTCACCATAGAAATCCATGTCGTCAAACGAGTAGTGGTATCCACCCGTTGGCGTCCATCGTTCGGTGTTAGTGCCGTTCTGTTTGGCAATCAGATACTTAATCGCGCGGTGCAGCAGCAGATCCGGATAACGTCGAATCGGTGACGTAAAGTGTGCATAACGTTTAAGTGCTAGACCAAAGTGCCCTGCGTTATCGGCATTATAGACCGCTTGCTTCATCGAACGTAGCAGCATGGTTTGGATCAGCTCTTTATCTTGTCTCTCACCAATTTGTTTGATCAATGAGGCGTAATCGGTAGGTGATGGCTCTAAGCCTCCCGAAAGGTTAAGCCCTAACTCACCGAGAAAATCTCGGAAACCCTGTAAACGTTCCTCTCCGGGAGATTCATGAATACGGTACAGCGCCGCCTCTTTCGCTTTTTCGACTAGCGAAGCCGATGCGATATTGGCGAGAATCATACACTCTTCGATAATTTTGTGCGCGTCATTGCGGATAACCGGTTCTATGCGGTCAATTTTTCTCTCCGCATTAAAAATAAACTTGGTTTCAACGGTTTCAAACTCAATCGCACCACGTTGATCTCTGGAGTTTTTCAGCACTTGATACATGCTGTGAAGCTCTTGCAAATGAGGAACGACGGATTGATAGCGCTGAGTCAGTTCTTCATCACCTTCTAAGATGTCATGCACTTTATTGTAAGTGAGTCGAGCATGAGAGTTCATGACCGCTTCATAGTGCTTGTAACCCGATAGCTTACCTGTATCGGAGATCGTCATTTCACACACCATACAGAGACGGTCAACCTGTGGATTAAGAGAGCAAAGACCGTTCGACAATACCTCTGGAAGCATCGGCACGACCTGAGAGGGGAAATAAACTGAGTTGCCTCTTTGAATCGCTTCTTTGTCTAAAGCTGTATCGGGACGAACGTAATAACTCACATCTGCAATCGCGACCCAAAGACGCCAACCACCGCTTTTCTTACGCTCACAGTAAACCGCGTCATCAAAGTCGCGAGCATCTTCGCCATCAATAGTGACCAAAGGCAGATCTCTTAAGTCTACACGCCCTTGCTTAGCCTCTTCAGGGACAAACTCGCCAAATTGCGTTACCTGCTTGTCCACCTCTTGTGGCCATTCATGCGGGATTTGGTGAGTGCGAATTGCTATCTGAATCTCCATACCGGGTGCCATATTTTCACCCAATACCTCAACTACTCGCCCAACCATGCCCTTCGAGCGACTGCCTCTATCTGTCACTTCAACCACAACGACATTACCCATTCTCGCACCACCACGATGCTCGTTAGGAATCAGTATGTCTTGGCTAATGCGTGAATCATCGGCAACAACGTAGGCATAACCATATTCCAAGAAAAAGCGACCAACCACTTGCGCTTTGCGCTCTTCCAGCACACGTACCAAACGCCCTTCTTTACGACCTCGTTTATCGGTGCCTGATGGCTGAACCAAAACAAAGTCACCATGCAAAAGTGTACGCATTTGATGATGAGGCAACAGAATATCACTCTCTTTGCCTACGCTTCCTTCTGGACGTACCCAACCATGACCATCTTTATGACCAATAACATAGCCTTTTATCAATTCCAGTTTTTCCGGCAACGCATAACATTGACGGCGGGTAAACACCAGTTGACCATCTCGCTCCATCGCACGCAGTCGACGACGCAATCCCTCGTAATGTTCTTCTCCCTTTAATTGCAAAGCCTCAAACAGATCATTGCGATTTAAAGGCACACCCGCCTGCTCCAAATATTCAATAATGAATTCTCGGCTAGGAATAGGGTTGGAGTAATTTTGGGATTCACGATCGGCAAATGGGTCGTTTTGGATAGTCTCTGACATACGCGGGCCTGTCTAGAAAGGAAGGTATGGCTCTAGTATATCTGAGTCTCTGAATAAGCTACAGAAATGCTTTTAAAAAACACCAGAATGAATACCGCAAACCCTCTGCTGTCGGTAAGGGTTTGTTAATGGTAGTTGCGGTTACCAGAAAGTAGTTCGGCGCTTGGCTCTCGCAATAATATTTTGTGGCATGCGCTGTTCCAAACCAAGTCGCAGCATGGAAATACGTTTGTGCTTACGATTATCTGGCGTGATTGAGTTGTAAAGCCAGCGATAGGCGTCTTCATAGTCGAGGGGGCTGCCATAATCACGAAGCAGTAGTTCAGCTAATTGAATGCGTGCATCAATATTACCCATTGACGCCGCCTCTCTAAAGTAAGGAATGGCTCGCTCTTTGTCTTGCTGAACAAAGGTACCTCTGGAGTAATAACGTCCCAATTGCTCTAAAGCGACGGGTAAGCCTTGATGCGCTGCATTCTCCATATAATATAGACCGAGTTCAACGTCCTGCTGAACGCAGACTCCCCACGCTAACATGTCACCATAAAGGAACTCATAAGCAGGTAAACTGATACGCGTCGCGCGCGCCATAATATCTTCTACAAGCTGGCAGTTGTCGGCTTTTACGCGTGCTAGATGGGTATTTTGCTCAATAAGATTGATTAACTCATTTTCTGAGTAAATAGGGATCGGAGCACTGATCTCCTTTGCCTGAGAAGCACTAGACCAACTCAAAAGAGCTGTACATATCAACGCTGCCAATTTGTGTCGCCTAATCACCGTACGACCACCTCTTCTCATTCATTACAAGCCTATTAAGCAAACCTCACTGGTTTACTTACTGTTCTTTTTTATCGGCAGCTTTATACCGGGCTTTAGACAAAAAAACAGCAATACGGCAATATTTTGCCATAGGCACGATAAGCTTACCGAGTGTTTTTTGTGATTAACGAATGATAGAGACAAAAAAACCAGCCGAAGCTGGTTTTTTCAAGATTAGGATTAAGATTCGAATGGGTGAATCTTAATAATCGTCTCGTTACGGTCTGGACCGGTAGAGATAATATCAACAGGCACGCCTGTTAACTCTTCGATACGTTTAATGTAGTCAAGCGCTGTCTGTGGAAGCTGCTCAATTGACGTTGCACCAAAAGTATTTTCAGACCAACCTGGCATGGTTTCGTAGATAGGCGTTGCTTGTTCAAAAGACTCTGCCGCCATTGGAGACACTTCCAGAATAGAGCCATCTTTCATCTTGTAACCTGTACAGATTTTTAGCTCTTCTAGACCGTCTAATACGTCTAGTTTAGTTAGGCAGAAACCAGAGATAGAGTTAATCTGGACAGCACGACGCATAGCAACAGCATCAAACCAACCGGTACGACGTAAACGTCCCGTTGTTGCACCAAACTCTTGACCTACATCACCAAGGTGTTTACCCACTGGGTCTTGCTTGTCTAGACCATCATAAAGTTCGGTCGGGAACGGACCAGAGCCTACTCGAGTACAGTAAGCTTTTGTGATACCTAGAATGTAACCAATATGGCGAGGACCAAAGCCTGAGCCTGCAGCAACACCACCAGCGGTTGTGTTTGAAGACGTTACATACGGATAAGTACCGTGGTCGATGTCAAGCAATGTACCTTGAGCGCCTTCAAACATGATCTTGTCACCACGTTTACGAGCTGCGTCAAGTTCGTCTGTAACGTCAATAACCATTGATGTTAACAGATCAGCATAACCCATCACTTGCTCAAGCACGGCTTCATAGCTAACCGTTTCAGCTTTATAGAAATGCTCTAGTTGGAAGTTATGGAATTCCATCACTTCTTTTAACTTTTCAGCAAAGACTTCTTTGTCGAACAGGTCACCGACGCGTAAACCGCGACGAGCAACTTTGTCTTCATAAGCCGGACCGATACCACGACCCGTTGTACCAATCGCTTTTTTACCACGAGCGATTTCACGCGCTTGGTCAATCGCAATATGGTAAGGAAGAATTAGAGGACAAGCTTCAGAAATGAATAGACGTTCACGTACTGGAATACCGCGTTCTTCAAGCGGCTTCATTTCCTTGATAAGCGCGTCTGGTGAAAGTACAACACCGTTACCAATGATACATTTGATGTTATCGCGAAGAATACCTGATGGAATCAAGTGAAGAACGGTTTTTTCACCGTCAATGACAAGAGTATGACCTGCATTGTGACCGCCTTGATAGCGAACCACGTATTTTGCATCTTCAGTCAAAAGGTCTACGATTTTACCTTTACCTTCGTCACCCCATTGGGTGCCCAGAACAACTACGTTATTACCCATCTTTCCAATCTGATTGCTAGTTAAAAATGGATTTTAGCACCGAATTTGAATTCATGCAGTCATTTTTTAAACATCGACGAATGCCTCGAGACTAAGCTGCTAATTATTAAAAACAAAAACAAACCTTGGTTATCGCCGTTTTTTTTAATTCACCTTCGTTATAACAACTTGGAAGCACCAAGCTTCCTAGCCCCAAAAAAATGATCTAACGTGTCATCATATACACGATAACTAAACCCGCGACGACTAAACATCCACCCATACGGCGCAAAGAAGTTGAAGGTTGTTGTGACAATTTCATCACCATACTTTGCCACTGAGTCGGTGCGAGCAGCGGTCCCACCCCCTCTACGACTAAAACTAAACCAAAAGCTATCCATAACGCATTCGTCATGATGTTCTCCATTCACTAAAACAAACCACAAGCATAAAAAAGGGGCTTCCATCAAGAAGCCCCTTTGACATTACCATCAACCTTTAAAGGTTAAAGTATTATTTTGACATTTGACCGTTCGCATCATTCATATAACGGAAGAAGTCACTGCTCGGATCTAGCACTAAGATGTCACTCTTATCAGAGAATGAAGTTTTATAAGCGTCTAGAGAACGCAAGAAGCTATAAAATTCAGGATCTTTGCTATAAGCACCAGAATAAATTTTCGCTGCTTGTGCATCCGCTTCACCTCGAGTCACTCGAGCTGTCTTATCCGCTTCTGCCAGTACGGTAGCCACTTCTAGCTCTGCTTGTGCACGAATAACTTCCGCTTTTTCACGACCTTGAGAACGGTGCTTACGAGCCACTGACTCACGCTCTGCTCTCATACGGCGATAGATAGAGTCACTGATCTCATCAGGTAGGTTGATTTTCTTAATACGGAAATCAACCACACGCACACCCAAATCCTTCATAGCACTTTCTTGAGTATCTTGAAGTACGTTTAGCTGGACCTTGTCACGCTCACCATCGATCTCTAAAGCCTGCTTAGCCGCTTCAGTCGTCACTTCGTCACTGTCGCTATCAGGGAGGATATCCTTGTTGCGTGGACCAGAAACAATCTGCTTGATCTCTCTTGAACCAATTTCAGACCTTAGAACATCCGTTACTTTACGTTCTAAAAGTGCCTGCGCAGTCAAAGCATTACCGCCACCTGTTGCTAGGTAGTATTGACCGAAATCTTCGATTTTCCACTTAACATAGGTATTGATGATCACGTCTTTTTTCTCTGACGTTACAAAACGGTCGCCTTGACCATCCATTGTTTGAATACGCGCATCCAATGTTTGCACACGGTCAAACAGAGGCATCTTAAAGTGCAGACCCGGTCCGTAAATACGAGACATATCCGTTTCCGTATTGTCTTTAAGTACTCGACCAAATCGAATCACAATGCCACGCTCGTTTTCAGGGATCACGAACAGAGACATAAGCATCAATGCAAGTGCAATGACGATAACAGGTATTGCCAATTTACGCATGATTAGTATCTCCCTTGACGTGTCGTGTTATTGCGAGTCGAACTGTTGCTCGACGAGGAATCAACTATCGGAGCATCAAGCTGGATCTCTTCATAGACTGAAGTTTCTTGAGGCTTACGGTTAGTTTTGCTTCCTTCTTGACCCGCTAACTTATCGATAGGCAGATACAGTAAGTTGCCACTGGATTCAGAATCGATCAGCACTTTTGACGTCGCTGAGTACACTTCTTCCATCGTATCTAGGTAAAGACGATTTCGCGTGACTTCAGGAGCCGCTTGATATTCTGGTAACAGCTTCTCAAACTGCGCTACTTGACCGAGCGCTTCGTTAGTGATGCGCTCAGAGTAACCTTGTGCTTCTTTCTTCAGTCTTTCAGCACGACCCGTTGCTTTAGGCGTAATTTCGTTCTTATAAGCTTCCGCTTCACGAACATAACGCTCCTCATCCTCTCGAGCTGCAATAGCATCATCAAATGCATCTTTTACTTGCTCTGGCGGACGCGCAGACTGGAAGTTCACATCGACAATCGATAGACCCATGTCATAGTTGTCGATAATCTCATTCAAGGTTTCTTGAGTGCTTTGACGAATCAATTGACGACCACTGGTTAGGATACTATCCATTAGCGAGTCACCAATCACCGCACGCAACGCAGAGTCTGTTGCTTGGCTCAAGCTGTCGTCAGCGTTAGTTACCACATACAGATACTTATAGGGATCCGATACGCGGTATTGCACATCCATTGCTACCGTTACGACGTTTTCGTCTTTAGTTAACATGGTACCTGATGCTCGAAGAGAGCGAATCGCTTGCACGTTAACAGCTTGATACTCGTCGATGAACGTTGGACGCCAGTTCAGACCAGGTCCGACAATACGGTCAAACTTACCTAAACGCAGCACAACACCTCGCTCGGCTTCGCTAATGGTGTAAAAGCCTGATACAAACCAAGCGAAACCCAAAATAACGACTGCCATAAGAGCAAGAAAACCGCCTCCGCCACCAGAGCGTTTGCTGCCTCCACTGCGATTACCAAACTTACCACCCAGTTTTTGACTTAGCTTGTTAAAAACTTCATCTAGATCGGGCGGACCTTGTTCTCGGCCGCCTGAATTGCGACCGCCACGATTGTTATTGCCCCAAGGGTCATTATCGCGGCCATTGTTTCCATTATTATTACCAGGCTCATTCCACGCCATTTGGAAGCTCCATCATTTAATATGACGTTATACTGTAGCAGTCCTTTAAGTAACGATAAAGTCACTCAAAACTGCCCCTTCTCTTTTATCAAGTCTAGACCAATCTGTTTGCTGCATCCGAATATCAATCAATAAGTTACCATCTGAATCATATTCTTCACTTTGAATACAGTTCATTTGATAAAACACACTGCGAAAACGCCCTTGATACTGAGGTGGAATTCGCAATTGATATTGAACCATTTGGCTTGCTAGCCGCTCGGTTAAGGCTTCAAATAGAAGCTCGATGCCCTGACCTTCCATGGCCGAGACCCATACGGCTCTCGGAAGCCCTTCATCATCACGCTCAATGCGTGGACGTTGGCCTTCCAGATTGTCTATTTTGTTCATTACGACCAAAGACGGAACTTCGATCGCCTCGATTTCTTCTAGCACATCATGAACGGCTTGAATATTCTCACGAAAACGTTCATCACTGGCATCAACAACATGTAACAAAATGTCAGCTTCTTGCGTTTCTTGCAAGGTCGCTTTAAATGCTGCCACTAAATCATGAGGTAGATGTCGAATAAATCCAACGGTATCAGCCAATATCGCCGGTCCCACATCCGCTAGTTGTATCTTTCTTAAAGTCGGGTCCAGTGTGGCAAACAGTTGGTCTGCTGCATACACTCCCGCCTCTGTGATTCTATTGAACAGTGTCGACTTTCCTGCGTTGGTATAACCAACCAGAGAAATCGTCGGTATTTCTGCTCTATTCCGCGCACGCCTGCCTTGTTCACGCTGCTTGGCAACTTTTTCTAAACGACGCAAGATCGCTTTAATTCGATCTCGTAAAAGTCGTCTATCCGTCTCTAACTGAGTTTCACCCGGACCACGCAGACCGATCCCCCCTTTTTGTCGCTCAAGGTGAGTCCAGCCACGAATAAGTCGAGTTGAAATATGACGCAATTGCGCAAGCTCTACTTGCAATTTACCCTCATAAGTTCTCGCTCTTTGGGCAAAAATGTCGAGGATCAGACCAGTACGATCTAATACTCGACATTTGCATAGACTTTCTAGGTTACGCTCTTGAGCTGGAGACAAGGAATGATTGAAAATCACGATATCAGCGCCAGTTAACTGCACAACTTGCGCAATTTCTTGGGCTTTACCTTCTCCAACGTAGTATCTCGGGAGAGGGGACTGCCGACTTCCTGTTACTACTTGTAAAGTATTAACGCCAGCAGAAGAGACCAGCATTTCAAATTCGCTCAGGTCTTCCCACTCACCTTCCTGCGTGAAGTTGATATGAACAAGTACAGCCTGTTCACCGGATTCATAACGGTCAAACAAGCGTTCAACTCCTATTAAGTTCTGGGTTTATATGGTGATTAATCGTCTGATTTCTCTTGTTGACGGTCACTACCTGTGCGTTCACCAGTGTGATGACTCACTGCGCGTGCTGGCACTACCGTTGAAATTGCATGCTTATATACCATTTGGTTTACTGTGTTTTTCAACAGGATCACAAATTGATCAAACGACTCGATCTGACCTTGAAGTTTAATACCGTTCACAAGGTAGATTGAAACTGGAATACGCTCACGACGAAGCGCATTTAGGAATGGGTCTTGAAGAGATTGCCCCTTAGCCATTTTTATTTTCCTTATATTAATATTTGTAGTTTTAATTATTTAGCTATCGGCGCACTGCAATGTCGCTGCGGCCCTTGCATCTGAGCTAAACCAAATATGTACCCCTCAGTTTTATAATCATAGATCAACTCTGGACTTTGAAAATAAAACTCTGATCCTTTTTAGGAGTAAACACGCAAAAGCGAACACATTATACACAGTTAAAGCCTTCAGATGCTACGGCCTGTGAGAGAGTTTTCGTTGAATTCTCAATATGTTCGCTATCCAACCAAACTAAATCATCCCAACTCCTTAACCAGGTGATTTGACGTTTGGCCAATTGACGGGTGGCACAGATGCCCCGATAAATTGCATCTTCTAACGTGCCTTGCCCATCCAAGTATTCCCACATCTGTCGATAACCCACACAACGGATGGATGGAAGATCTAAATGCAGATCCTCACGAGCATACAATGCTCTTACCTCTTCTTCAAAGCCTGATTGCACCATTTTCTCGAATCTTGCTTCAATACGCTTGTGCAATACTGAACGGTCTTCAGGTGCAACGGCAAACTGCTTGACTCGAAACGGCAGAGGTTCTCCCTTAGTTTCCGTTAACTCAGTGAGGGATTTACCCGAAATACGATAAACCTCGATGGCTCGTGAAAGCCTTTGAGGATCGTTTGGATGTATCCTCTTTGCTGAGACAGGATCAATCGCAGAAAGTTCATCATGCAGCGCCTGCCAACCTTTTTCCGCCACTTCCGCTTCAATCTGTGCTCGTATTGTGGGATCGGCTGCCGGTAAAGGCGACAAACCTTGTAGCAGCGCTTTGAAATACATCATAGTGCCACCGACAAGAAGAGGGATCTTGCCTTCAGCGTGTATTTTCGCGATTTCTGCTAGTGCATCACGACGAAAGTCCGCCGCAGAGTACGACTCCGCAGGATCCAAAATGTCGATCAAACGATGTGGCGCTAAGCGCAACTCTTCTGCATCAGGCTTAGCGGTTCCAATATCCATCCCCTTATAAATCAGCGCCGAGTCAACACTAATAATTTCTACAGGGAACTGTTGTCTCAAACGGATAGCTAGCTCTGTTTTTCCTGAAGCCGTTGGCCCCATCAAAAAGATCACTAAAGGTAATGGTTCATTCATAATAAAAACGCTGTTAAGGTTGCAGAAAAATCAACGGGTCGCACAAATTGTGTATCGGAAAGTGGCAAATCGCCATTATAAAGTTGCTCAAGATTCGCCAGTAACTGCACCGCCTCAGACAGGGTGTATGATGCTGGGGTATGCAGAACTTTGTCTGTCAGCCAAATGTTTAGCTGACTTGCAAACAATTCAGATTCACTTTGGGTCGCTAAGTATGACAGCATTTCATCAATTAACAATTGTAAATTCTGTTGACGCAACGGAGCTGGAACTCCCATCACCATCACGGTTTCATTGTTTCTTTTCTTGATATCAATACCGAACGGTAACAACTTCTGTTGGCAAGTTTCTAAAGCCTGCATCTGCTCAGCATTCACCTTAAGCGACAAAGGGACCAGTAATGGTTGTGATTTTAGCGTTTGCAGTTGAGGATTTAATTGTGCCGATAACTTATAGCGTTCAGCCGTCGCTAGTGACACCAAACCACACGCAGAGGTCGGCTTGTCCAGTACCAACACAAATCGCTGCGCGACAATCGACACTGCCTTACCTATCTGAGTAATAGCAGGTAAATCGACCACATTCTGCTGGCGGTTAGATGGCTCAGGTTGGCGCGGTGATTGTTTCTCAATTTCCGGCGTTTTAAGGAGTTCTTGATATAGTGCCGACTGTTCTAATGATGGACCGCTTTCATTCGGCTTACGTTGCGAACTTCGCTGCTGAGACCCTGTATTTTTCGTCGCTGTCCACTCTGACCCTTGTCGCCCATAATCCGTCGGACTCGTGGATTGATGAGAAGAATCACGGTTCGCCTCTTTTGCCGCTGGTTTCGCGTAATCCGTTCTACCAGGATAAGCAGGGATATTTTCAACCGCCTCTAGAACACTTGGCGAAACCGAAGAGGAGGACGTTTCTGACCATTCTCTCTCAGCCAAAGTGTCTTTTGTTTCCTCTGCCGCTACCGTTTGCGGCGAGACAGCGCCCAGTTTTGGCTCTTCAATATGATAGGCTGACTGAGTGACTTCTGGCGCTTCAATTGCCGATGCTTGAGACAATGCACTACTTAATGCTTGATAGATAAAGTCATGGACCAGGCGCGCTTGATGGAAACGAACTTCATGTTTTGCTGGGTGGACATTGACATCCACTTGATGAGCATCGATTTCAATAAACAACACATATGCCGCATACTGATCCGGCGCTAAACTCGACTCATAACTCTGACGGATGGCATGATTGATAAGCTTATCTCTCATCATGCGACCATTGACATAGCAGTATTGCAAGTCGCTTTGAGGTCTTGCCCCCTCTGGAGTCGTAATCCAACCGGAAAGTGTGAGTCCTTGATGCTCTAACTCAATTCGCAGCATATTTCGCACAAATGGTGCGCCACACACAGAGGCAATTCGTTTCTCTGCCTGTATTTCGGTTTTTGCGGCTCGGTATTGGCGAACTAATTTACCGTTGTGCTTCAGGTTAATCGAGACATCAAAACGGCTTAAAGCAATACGCTTTAGCAACTCGTCAATATGGGTAAATTCGGTTTTATCGGTTCGAAGAAACTTACGACGAGCGGGAGTGTTAAAAAACAGGTCCAACACTTCGACTGTGGTGCCAATGGGATGCGCAGCGGGTTTGAGCTTTACCGACATATCACGTCCTTCGGCGTAAGCACTCCATGCCTGCTCCTGAGCCGCAGGTCGAGAGGTTAGCGTTAACCGTGCTACCGAGCTAATACTTGCCAATGCCTCACCACGAAAACCGAGGCTCATGATAGCCTCTAGGTCATCTAGGGTATGAATTTTTGAGGTGGCGTGACGGCTAAGAGCAAGCTCCAACTCGTCTTTGACGATCCCTTTGCCATTGTCTCGTACCCTTATCAGCTTGGCACCACCCTTATCGATATCAATATCGATACGAGTTGCCCCAGAATCTAGGCTATTCTCGACAAGCTCTTTGACCACTGAAGCAGGACGCTCTACGACCTCACCAGCAGCGATCTGGTTAGCTAATCGAGCTGGTAAGATTTTGATCGTCATTGATTCACTCCAACTGTGATTGGTTATTTATTAGGAATGACCAGAACCTGACCCACCGCCAATGAATCTGAACGGAGTTTGTTCGCCGTTCTAATGCTCTGAATTGGCACACCATATTGAGACGCAATCTTGCCTAGATACTCTCCACGCTTGACTGTGTGCTTGCGAACCGGAAGATCTTTGAGACTGACGGTAATCTTCAGTTTTTGCCCCAGTTTTAACACGTCTGAGCGGAGATTATTTTCCCGTTTGATGTCCGACACCGGCACCTTATATTTGCTGGCAATCTTTCCGAGATAATCGCCTTTGACAACCGTATGGGTGATCTCTTTGGTTTCCACCGTATTCACTTTTGAGCTAACAACTATCGGTGCGCCGGCTCCCGGTATGACTAATACCTGACCAATGGCCAGGGAAGAACTTTTCAGCTTGTTGGCGGATTTAATTGCCGAAACTGAAGAACCATACTTCTGGGCAATGATTGACAGTGACTCCCCACGTTTTACAGAGTGCTTGATCTGTTTTCCGCGATTGGCAAACAAAGTGCCTTCCGGTGGATTGGCTTCAAAGTACTGAACAATGGCCTTTGCCAAGGCTCTTGCTAACTTGTCTTGATGGCTTCTTGTGGTCAGCAATTTCTCTTCTGCTGGATTAGAAATAAAGCCCGTCTCAACCAGAACAGAGGGAATATCTGGCGATTTTAACACCGCGAGGCTCGCATTCACTGGCTCTTTCTTATGTAAACGAGCGACCTTGCCCATCTCTTTTAATATCTTGCTTGCAACTTTATAGCCCTCTTTCTGAGAGTGGCTAAACTGCAAATCAAGCAGTGTCTGGCTTACATTTCGGTCGTTATTGTTCTTTGCCAGTACTTGACCCGCTCCCCCGAGCAGTTCAGATTGCTTCTCGTGGTTCTCGACCCAGCGGGCGATCTCGGTATTGGCTCGCTTAGTATTGAGGACGAAGACCGAAGCACCTCGAGGCTGAGGCGTGGTAAATGCATCGGCGTGGACCGACACCAACAAATGCGCTTTATTCTTTCGTGCAATTTCAGAACGACGGTTTAGGTTAACAAAGTAGTCACCGCGCCTAGTCATAACGGCTTTCATTCCTGGAATCGCATTGAGTTGCGCTGCCAACTTCTTAGAAACACTCAAGGTCACATGCTTTTCGTATTTCCGAGTCGGACCAATAGAGCCAGGATCTTCTCCACCATGACCCGCATCAATCGCCACGACGATATCAGCGTTGCCCAATAGCTGAGAAGCGTCTTTGCTAACTTTAGTATCACTTTGAGGTGCGGAAGGAGCTGCTGTCGTCACTTTTGTATGGGGTAAGTCCACCACCAAGCGATGACCATATTGACCGCCCGGAGTCGGGCTCAACTTAAAGATATTAGGCGTGACAGATTGCTTAAGCTCAAACACGAGTCGGGAGGTCGACTTTTCAGGCGGTGAACTTTTGCGAATTTTGCCCAATACCGGGCTCTTGGTTACCGATATCGGCAATTTGGTGTTGATTGAAGTCTTCTTCAGGTCGATAACGATTCGATGAGGTTCCGACAATGAGAAGTAACTAAAGTCTGCTTCAGACTTTAGATCGATCACCACTCGTGTTTCATCAGGTGACGGCCAAACCCTCACCCCTTCCAATGCATTAGCGAACACAACGACCGGTAAAAAACTTATACATAACAACACAACACGAATGAGGTTGTTGACCAAACTCTGAATCAATTTAGCTCCAATTGACTGACTAGCCTATTTCCATATTCATTATTGGCAGTTAACACGATTTCTCTCGCGTTGTCCGCATACTTAAGTTCAATATCTAAATCTGCTTCAGGTAATAAGCCTTGCCCTTTCTCAGGCCACTCTACCAGACATATCGCATCATCAGAAAAATAGTCACGAATACCCATAAATTCGAGTTCTTCCGGATCGCCCAAACGATAAAGGTCAAAGTGATAAACATTCCACAGAGCAAGTTGATACGGCTCTACCAGTGTATAAGTTGGACTTTTCACATTGCCTGCATGACCCATGCTCTGGATAAACCCACGACTAAATGTGGTTTTTCCCGCTCCTAGGTCACCATGCAAATAGATCGTTGTCTGTTTTGAGCAAAGAGCGGCAAGTTTAGTTCCAATTAAAATCGTTTCCGATTCATCCTTTAGGGCGAATTTTTTAGTACTCATTATATTTTCTCTGGGTGATTTTATGACAATTAGCATACAAAGCAACACGTTAGCCAATCATCATTCTATCGATATTACTTCATTTTAACTCGTGTACCCAATAGAGAAAATAGACTCTCAGCCCAAGTTACTCTAGGCAGAAATTCCGTCACCTAATTGGGTTCGACGCTATATTTGTATTCAGTCCTTAGTGATGCGACAACGAAACGACATAATCACTAAGGTTCTGATAAAATGATAAGTTGCCGAATTTAGCATTTTTTTGTCGCGAACCCTACTATATTGCGACAAAAATGAGCATCTATTAAGGGTATACTCTAGTAACAAACTGTGTATGCCTAAGTTGTTTCAAATGAGTGAGTAATATGAACTTAGAGCAGTTAACTGCCGACATAAGAATCTGGGCAAAAGAGCTTGGCTTTCAGAAAGTTGGCATCAGTGATATCGATCTTTTAGACCAAGAGCCTATTTTAGAGCATTGGCTAAGTCAGGGATATCACGGTGAAATGGCATGGATGGAGACCCATAGAGATCTTCGTATCCATCCCGATAAACTGCACCCAAGTACCTGTCGTATTATCAGTGTGCGTATGGATTACCTTCCTGAAGACGCTCAGTTTGCCTCTAACCTCGAGAACAAACATTCCGGTTATATCAGTCGCTACGCGCTAGGTCGCGATTATCATAAGTTGATGCGCAATCAACTAAAAAAGCTTGGTCAACGGATCGAACTTGAAACCAGCAAACTCGGCTACCGTCCGTTTGTAGACTCTGCCCCCGTGCTAGAAAGACCCATCGCTCAAAAAGCGGGATTAGGTTGGATTGGTAAACATTCGCTATTACTCGATAAAGAGGCTGGCTCGTGGTTCTTTCTCGGTGAACTGTTCATAGACCTCCCCTTACCCGTGAATTCTCCCGTCAGCAATGAATGTGGCAAATGCCAAGCGTGCGTAACCTCATGCCCTACGAATGCAATTTTAGACAATGGTGTCATTGATGCACGCCGCTGTATCTCTTATCTCACCATAGAATATAGTGGTGTGATTCCTGAAGAATTCCGAAAGGCTATTGGCAATCGTATTTACGGTTGCGATGACTGCCAATTGGTTTGCCCTTGGAACAGACAAGCACCGTTAAGTGAACGACCGGATTTCCAAAGAAGAAATGCATTACAGGATATCGATCTACTTGCTTTACTGGCGTGGGACGAGGCTCGCTTCTTAGAGCAAATGCAAGGCTCTGCAATCCGCCGTATCGGACATGAACAATGGCAAAGAAACATCGTTATTGCTATCGGTAATGCTGCTTTCAAACAAGCTTATGTTGAAGCCCTAGAACAAATAAAGGGTCAAAGTGCACTCTTAGATGAACATATTGACTGGGCAATCAATCAGCAACTGTCTCAAGCCTCCTTTACTGATGACCGCCAAAACCTGCGTCTTATCCGAGTCATTCGAAAGGGGCTTCCAAGAGATGCTTAAAGCTTTCAGTAACATAGCGGATTCAAGAAAATTTTCTTGACTAACATCCCAATTTTGAATGTGTGGAAAAACTACATAATATCGCTAGCTTAGTCGGTGATAAATCAGGTTAAACACAGTGTCAATATATGATAAGGATCAAAAAAACAGCAGTTTTTGATCTTTTGATCCCTTAAGCAAAAATAACACCAAAAGACAAAAAGCCTTTAAAAACAATGCATAAGGTGATTTTTCACTGTTGAATTATATACAAGCATGCTGTAAGTAGCTTTCAGGAATTATCGGTAGATCTTGGTTGGTCGCAATTTATCAACCAAGTTATCCACAGTTCATATTGTGTGGATAAGTCTGTTGACTTAAATGTAAATGACCGACAAACCGCGGCTGCGATAGCTATGCTTAATGGGGTATTGCGGTAAAAAATAACGAGTTACCAGCGACAAAAAATCGCTTGCTTATCACAAGTTGCTTTTTATTTTGATTATGCTTCTCAGCATGAGAAAAGAGCTAGCGGGGCAGGACTAAGTTTCGCAACTTTGTGTCTCCAATCGTAGAGAGACTCCGCAAAAAAGAAAATGGAGCGACACACGAGGTTCGAACTCGTGACCTCAACCTTGGCAAGGTTGCGCTCTACCAACTGAGCTAGTGTCGCATATCAACAGCAAACGCTATTGATTGAATTTGGTTGCGGGGGCCGGATTTGAACCGACGACCTTCGGGTTATGAGCCCGACGAGCTACCAAGCTGCTCCACCCCGCGTCCGTATTGTGTCATCGTTAAGTACGATGAAAACTTTGTGTCCATTTTAAGAAAAATGGAGCGACACACGAGGTTCGAACTCGTGACCTCAACCTTGGCAAGGTTGCGCTCTACCAACTGAGCTAGTGTCGCATATCAACAGCAAATGCTATTGATTGAATTTGGTTGCGGGGGCCGGATTTGAACCGACGACCTTCGGGTTATGAGCCCGACGAGCTACCAAGCTGCTCCACCCCGCGTCCGTATTGTGTCACCGTTAAGTACGATGAAAACTTTGTGTCCACTTTAAGAAAATGGAGCGACACACGAGGTTCGAACTCGTGACCTCAACCTTGGCAAGGTTGCGCTCTACCAACTGAGCTAGTGTCGCATATCAACAGCAAACGCTATTGACTGAATTTGGTTGCGGGGGCCGGATTTGAACCGACGACCTTCGGGTTATGAGCCCGACGAGCTACCAAGCTGCTCCACCCCGCGTCCGTATTGTGTCACCGTTAAGTACGATGAAAACTTTGTGTCCATTTTAAGAAAAATGGAGCGACACACGAGGTTCGAACTCGTGACCTCAACCTTGGCAAGGTTGCGCTCTACCAACTGAGCTAGTGTCGCATATCAACAGCAAACGCTATTGATTGAATTTGGTTGCGGGGGCCGGATTTGAACCGACGACCTTCGGGTTATGAGCCCGACGAGCTACCAAGCTGCTCCACCCCGCGTCCGTATTGCGTCACCGTTAAGTACGATGAAACTTTGTAATCCACTTGAAAAAAGTGGAGCGACACACGAGGTTCGAACTCGTGACCTCAACCTTGGCAAGGTTGCGCTCTACCAACTGAGCTAGTGTCGCACTGACGACTTTCGTCGTTCAGGGCTGCGAATTATAAGACCATTTTTTTGTGATGCAAGCACTCTTTTAAAAAAAATGCATTTTTTTTGCGATCGGTGAAAAAACACTCAAAATCATCCCTTGAATGACATTATTTGACCACAGCCCAATAGCTTACTTAGATTTTAAACACGTTTTCTCGGTAGTACTTGAGTTCAGCAATTGATTCTCGAATGTCATCCAGCGCCAAATGCGTACCCGCTTTGCTAAAACCATCCAACAGTTCTGGCTGCCAACGACGAGTCAACTCTTTAATCGTACTCACATCCACATAGCGATAATGGAAGTACTCCTCAAGCTCAGGCATATGCTTATATAAAAAACGACGATCTTGACCAATACTGTTACCACAAATAGGTGACTTCCCTTTTGGTACCCATTGCTCAAGAAAAGCAATCGTCTGCTCAACCGCTTGCTGTTCAGTAATGCTGCTCGCTTGTACCCTTGCCACTAAACCACTGTTGGTATGTGTGTTGGTGCACCAGTCATCCATCTTATCCAGTTCTTGTTGAGGTTGAGAAATGGCAATCACTGGTCCTTCCGCCAAAATATTAAGCTGACTATCCGTTACGATACTGGCGATTTCGATAATTTTATGTTGCTCAGGATCCAGTCCTGTCATCTCAAGATCGACCCAGATTAGGTTGTCATCACTAAAAGACATGGTGTCCTCGTCTATTTGTTTTGTGCCAAAAGAGGTACTATAACCAAATTAAATTCAGTAACCCAAATGGTTTGATGTAATTTACATCAGAGATATAACGTGGCGAAAAAGAAAAAACTGACCAAAGGTCAAGTACGTCGAGTACGCAGCAATCAAAAGAAGAAGCTCAACCAAGAGGATGCATTCCAATGGGATGAAACCATGCTTGGTAATGTTAAGCAGGGTTTAGTGATCTCTCGATTTGGTCAACATGCCGATATTGAGGATATGGAGACCCAAGAGATCCATCGTTGCAACCTACGTCGCAGTATCGAATCTCTAGTCTCTGGAGACAGAGTCGCTTGGCGGATTGGCATGGAGTCTATGCACGGTATTTCTGGTGTGGTTGAAGCGGTAGAACCAAGAACATCGGTACTGACTCGCCCAGATTATTACGATGGTCTAAAGCCAGTCGCTGCGAACGTCGATCAAATGGTGATCGTGTCATCCGTCGTGCCTGAGCTATCTCTGAACATTATTGACCGCTATTTGATTGCCTCAGAAACATTGCAAATTGCGCCACTGATTGTCCTCAATAAAATTGATTTATTGCCAGAAGAGAGCCGTGAAGCGTTTTATGCTCAGCTTGAGATCTACAAACAAATTGGTTACTCGGTTCTCTGCGTCAGCAAAGAGAGTGGCGAAGGTATCCCAGAACTCGAACAACACCTCAAAGATAAAACCAATATCTTCGTTGGTCAGTCTGGTGTGGGCAAATCTAGCCTAGTCAACGCACTCATGCCCGAGTTAAATGTTGAAGAAGGTGAAGTCTCTACTAATTCCGGTTTGGGGCAACACACGACAACCGCAGCAAGGTTGTATCACTTTCCGTCAGGGGGCGATTTGATCGACTCTCCGGGCGTTCGTGAGTTTGGGCTTTGGCATTTAGAAGCGCAAGAAGTCACCGAAGCCTTTGTTGAGTTTCGTCCTTTCCTCGGCGGCTGTAAATTCCGGGACTGTAAACACCTTGATGATCCCGGCTGTATACTCAGAGAGGCGGTAGAAGACGGTAAAATCAATTCGGTACGCTTTGATAACTACCATAGAATCATCGAGAGCATGGGCGAAGTAAAAGCTAACCGACAGTTTTCTCGCAACAAAAAAGCCGATCTAAACTGATTCTAACCGACGGGCAAACCCTATACCCGAGTTAGGAATTAGTATACTCTGCCACTCTTTTGTTGGAGGTTGTCAACGTGATACCTCCAACCTTTAACCTCATTTTCAACTCAAGATTGGATACGACACAATGGATAAGATTAAGGTTGGACTGCAGTATTGCATACCTCAACACGGCCTAACACGTTTAGTTGGTAAGCTTGCATCAGCTAAAGCTGGCGGCCTAACAACAGCGATCATTCGTTGGTTTGTAAAACAGTACAAAGTGAACATGGATGAAGCCTTACATCCTGAAATAACGCACTACAAAACCTTTAATGACTTCTTTGTGCGAGAACTAAAACCTGACGCCCGCCCGCTGACTGAAGGCTCAGAGGTGATCACTCACCCTGCCGATGCTTGTGTTAGCCAATTTGGTCCACTGACCGACGGTAATTTAGTCCAAGCGAAAGGTCATCACTACTCTGCATTAGAGCTGCTGGGGGGCGACAGCCAACTTGCTGAGGAGTTTGCTGGCGGTGAATTTGCCACACTCTACCTATCACCTCGCGATTACCACCGCGTGCATATGCCTTGTGATGGTACACTTCGCCAGATGATTTATGTACCCGGCGACCTATTTTCGGTGAATCCACTGACCGCTGAAAATGTTCCTAACCTGTTTGCTCGTAACGAGCGTGTGGTATGTATCTTCGATACTGAATTTGGTCCTATGGCTCAAGTGCTTGTTGGTGCCACTATCGTCGGCAGCATCGAGCTTATTTGGAGTGGCACAGTGACTCCACCAAGAGGCAACACGGTTTACAAGTGGGACTATCCCGCAGAGGGCACCAAAGCGATTGTGCTTAAAAAAGGTGAAGAGATGGGTCGCTTCAAGCTTGGCTCAACCGTGATTAACCTGTTTGCTAAAGATCAGATTGAGTTTGATTCAAGTATGGAAAACAATCGCCCAACAGTGATGGGAACCGCGTATGCGCGTGCTAAGACTGCGAATAAAGAGAACCCTGAAGATAGCCTAGCCTCATAAAAAACGATGACACAGGCTCAACTAGAGTCTGTGTCATCGCTATGATTATTATTTTATCAATCACTAAAATGTAACTCCTATAGAAAAAACACCTAAATCCAATGACCAATATAACCTTGTTGACTTCATATTCATCACTTTTCTATTTCCTTACTCAAGGACCGCTATAACCTAGATGGATGCCAACCACTCACATTTTTAAATCTTGGTATTTTAGATAATGCATTCCCGACACTCTAGTCACATGTAAAAGGATTTGCCACATAAAATTGACGACTAACAATCGCTACCTCTGAGCGACTTAAAGTGAAGTCAAGCTCCATAACATCACCATCAAAAGCACTAATGTAGGTTAAATAGTTAGCATGCTTACCTATAACGTCCGTCAACCTCATAGTTTCTCCCCTTATACCTTTCGGATAATATCCTTTGTCTACTGGTTCATATGAAATCGTTACCAAATAAAACACATAGGAATAATAACTCACCCCCCAGATAAGTATGCACTTATATTATGGTTATATATCACATCTCCACCAGAAACTAACTTATATACCATAACAGCTTCGGAACGTTTAGCATTATAGAAGTAACTTACTGTTAAATATTTTGCTTTTGATATGGAGTCTGTGATAATTTCACACTGCTCTTTGCTTATTGATTCAATATAAAATCCCGAAGAGATATAGTCACCATCGCCCTCTATATGCAACTTATAACCATTATTATTAGACATCCCATGACAATAACTGGCTTTCACTGGATAGCTTATACTAAGCAAAGGAAATGAAATCATACTGATAGTCGACAAATATACAATACCAAACACAAAAACAGAAACAACTACTGCAATTGTAGTTTCCTTGCCAATTATAATATTCAGCCTAATTTTATCTAGTAAATTGCAATTATATGTTCTAAAAATCAAGTAGTAGCATGTTATATACATCCAAACTAGTGGTGTGGAAAAAATTGAAATAAAGGCACCCTTAATTATTGACCATATGGTGACAGAGTAATAATACCCAAACAAATGAATGTATATGTAAACAAATAGATATTGAACGAACAAAAACTGAACTAAAGGAAAGAAAAACACATCTATGTGTTTTATCTTGTATTTTCGACAAACAATGAAGATACAAGATGTAAAAAAAGAAAGAATATAAACAAAAACAAGCTCAAATATTTCTTTGTAAGACAAATATAACCAAAAAACGAAAACAGGGTTAAAGTAAGATAGAAACATAGCATGAAAAAGCTTATTTCCATATAAATAACTGAGGTGTTTACGTTTAAGGAAAACAACCAAGCAGCAGGCTAAATTCACCCAAAAACAAGGCGTAATAAATACGGTGGCAACGTAAAACAATAACACATCAAATATAATTGGGTTATGATGAAATCCATCACCAAATATCATCCCATCAAACACATATTGATATAACATAGAGCAAACGACACTCAAAATAGAACTAAAAATCATTGTCTTTACAATTAAATTGAGTTCTAATTTATCAAAACGCACCATCCGAAAATAGATAAGACTAAAAATCAAACAGAACAATAACACACAAACAGCTTGCTCTAAGTCGCGATAAAAAGACAGATACCAATAAATTGCAATTGGATTTAAGTAACAAAAAATCATAGAGAGCATTTTTTTAGTTTGTGTCATGATTATATTTCCATTATTTGTTCACTATACTATCTAAAGAACGATGCAATGTACTGGGGTGATAGAAATATTTAATATCTTTAAAACGTTCCGTATGTGATAATGCATAGCCAATACTGTTAGCAACTTAGCCTTAATCATCTTCTGATGAGCGTTAGTTACTCAATCATTCAACATCCGAAAAAACGCACCGCTCACCGCACCATTCGTAAACTTACCTCCAGTCACTTCTGATACTGTTCCACCTATAGTTGCACTGGCAACCGCGTTGTACACCATGAAACGATTCTTCAAAAGATGGTGAAAGGCTAAGCTTCACTGTGAAGTAATCGGTTCAGCTCCATTGAAAATCAGAGTAAAGTTCGTAACGCTCCTTCAAAGCTTAATCACTACACTTTAATACCGGATACGCTTCACCCGAATTTCTATACGCTTTTGCTTTTCTATAACTACTACCAGACTGAATTAACTCTATCGAACTTGCTAATTCTGGGTACTTAATAACTATCACATTTAATAATTCAATAACAGAAGAGTCACGATAATTATCAACTATCACTAAACCATACTCGGGTCCTGGGAAAGTAAAAACATACATTAGGCTTGAATCACCGCCATCAAATATTAAATCACCTAATGAAAGGTAATCCTCAAAACTTAAGCACTGAGAGACTTTAATTAATAGTTTCTTTACCTCTAAATCAACACTGTCATCTACTAGTAGCTCTTTGGTATATCGCAAATGCCGATAAGGATGCCGATATAAATCTTGATACAAAGCATTGGCAAACACATATCGATCCGTAGCATTGTCCTTACGACTTTGTTTCACAAACCATTGATGTAACACTGTTGTTTTCTCAAGCAGCAATTGCTTGGCGTCATTATCATTCATCACCAATAACTTGTCTGAGATAGTTTCATTGGGTTCATCAAAACATGAATGAATTACAAGTGTAAACATTAATAACGGAATTATTAGTAGTAACGTTGGGTTAATTTTACTTTTTTTCATTGTCCTACATACCTCCTATATACCGTATTACCACTAGCACCAACAATTAATATCAACCCTCAATAAATAACTCAATGAACCTTAACTTTTCAATTTTAATTCTTACTGGTCGGTTTAATCCACCCAGCACCTGTACATTCGCACTCTCTCTATAATCACGTCCATCGTACTATTCTAAACTGCTTTCCAGTTCATTTTCATCTTCAAACAGCCATCTCTTATGTTCTCAAAATATTGAGAGTCTAATTCATTACCGCGTAAAAGGATCTGCCTCATTCAAAGTCAGTGCGACTTTTAGCTTAATCACGACACTTTAATACCGGATACGATTCACCCGCATTTCTATACGCTTTTGTTAGTCTATAATCACTTCCAGACTGAGTTAACTCTATCGAACTTGCTAATTCTGGGTACTTAATAACTATCGCATTTAATAATTCAATAACAGAAGAGTCACGATAATTATCAACTATCACTAAACCATACTCAGGCCCTGGGAAAGTAAAAACACGCATTAGGGTTGAATTACCACCATCAAATATTAAATCACCTAATGAAAGGTAATCCTCAAAACTTAAGCACTGAGAGACTTTAATTAATAGTTTCTTTACCTCTAAATCAACACTGTCATCTACTAGTAGCTCTTTGGTATATCGCAAATGCCGATAAGGATGCCGATATAAATCTTGATACAAAGCATTGGCAAACACATATCGATCCGTAGCATTGTCCTTACGACTTTGTTTCACAAACCATTGATGTAACACTGTTGTTTTCTCAAGCAGCAATTGCTTGGCGTCATTATCATTCATCACCAATAACTTATCTGAGATAGTATCATTGGGTTCATCAAAACATGAATACATTACAAATGTAAGCATTAATAACGAAATTATTAGTAGTAACGTTGAGTTAATTTTACTTTTTTTCATTGTCCTACATATCTCCTATATACTGTATTACCACTAGCACCAGCCCATGAATTAATATAATCATTTCGAAGGTGTGATTGTGACCAACCAACACTAAGTTTATTTGCTGCCATAACATTACTTCGAAAAGGTCCTCTATCCTTGATATATATTCCTACATGACCAGAGTCTCTTCCACTGCGCGGAATAGCAGCAATATCTCCGGGCATAGGGCTATTTACGATTTCCCAACCTGATATATGATAGTTAGGATTCGCCCAACCATTTGCTGTCATATACTCAGGACTTCCATCTTCAAGCATCACCGGATTAATACCTACCTCAGCCAACTTATCAGCAACAAATTGGTTACACTTCCAAGAACCTTCTCTAAAACGTCCATTTTTTACAGCTTGAGCATAGCGAGTATCACCCTCACTATTTAAAGCGGCTTCTGCCAAACTTTGTCTTACTGCTGCAATACTATTTAGCATATCATTCAACATCCGAGAAAACGCACCGCTCACTGCACCATTCTTAAACTTACCTCCCGTCAGTGCTGATACCGTTCCACCTATAGTTGCACTGGCAACCGCGTTGTACACCATGTTCCCAAAGTTATGAGAACTCAGTTTGCTCATGGCACCACCCGCAGGGCTTAAACTAATACTT